>JANXUL010000295.1 GCA_025356235.1 Bacteroidota bacterium | reverse complement strand
AAAACAAAGCATACCTGTTTTGGCTTTACCTGCTAAGGCATGTTCTTCGCCATTAATTACTTCCAGTTGATAGAAAAGATCAAAACCTAATTTATCAAATCCATCAGCTGCAACAGAAATCTTTAGCTGGTCACCGTAATTCAATTCTTTTTTAAATTCAATGGCCACATCTGTCATGATCAGTCCAAAACCGGCAATGGATAGCTCTTCATAACCATGCGATTTTAAAAATTGCTGGCGTGCTTCCTGTATCAACGACAAAAAACTATCGTTACCCACATGGCCGCCATAATTCAAATCAGTTACACGGATAGTTAAGGTAGTGGCGAAATGAAAATTTGCTGGCAGGTCTATTTTAATCCGGTTCATACGTTCTGTTGGTTTAAAAAATGGATCAGTTTCATTACCGCTTTCTGGCGATGGCTATAAGTTGTTTTTTGGGCCATCGTCATTTCTGCAAAACTGATACCGGCACCTGTTGGAATAAATACTGGGTCATAGCCAAAGCCCTGTACCCCCTTCTGTTCCGTAATGATATCGCCTTCGCAGCTACCTTCAAACAAATATTCTTTGCCTTCCAATACCAATGAAATAACCGTTCTGAATCGCGCATTTCTATTGGTAATACCTTGCAGGTTATGCAGTAACTTATCAATATTATCTTGAAAATTTCTTCCATCTCCTGCATAGCGGGCACTTTTTACGCCGGGTTCACCATTGAGTGCTTCCACTTCGAGCCCGGTATCTTCACTAAAACAATTCTGATGCGTGAGGAGATGAATGGTTTGCGATTTTTCTGTGGCATTGGCTTCCAGCGTATCATGTGGTTCAGGAATATCAATGTCTATCCCGGCTTCTTGTAAGGTGATGATCTCAAACTGTTCACCAATCACATACCTGATCTCCTCTACTTTATGTTGGTTATTAGTGGCGAAAATTAATGTTGTTTTCATGTATGTTCAATTTGATATTTTATACAAGACATGTTTTTGTAACGAATGCCCTTTTTGCAGTAGCGGATGATCAAATTCACCTGCTTTCTGCATGCCAATTTTTTTCATTACCTGTTCTGACTTTGCATTATTAACAGCAGTAAATGAATAAACATCTTCAAACGCCAATGTCTTAAAACCATATACCAGGCAGGCTTTGGCCGCTTCAGTGGCAAAACCCCGGTTCCAGCTGGAAGCTGCCAGTCGCCAGCCAATCTCTATACAGGGCGTAAAACTGGCATCAAATGCAGGATGCGAAAAACCGGTAAACCCTATAAAGGAATGATCTTCTTTTTTCTCAAGCGCAAAAAGACCATAACCAACTTTCGTTATGTGTTCTTTCATACGGTAAATATGCTGTAGACTTTGTTCAGCCGTTAAGGTGGAGGGGAAAAATTGCATGACTTTTTCGTCATTGTTCATTGTAATATATGCCGCTTCATCATCGGGCTGCCATTGCCTGAGATATAATCTTTCTGTTTCAATAAAAATTTTGAGAACCATGAGATGACCGTATTCATTAAATAGTAAACATCTTCTTTAACGATAACCATAATTTACTTTTTTCTAATTTGGCTTCCTGACTGGCGCCTAGCATGCTATCTAAAGAAGGAGCCAGTAAAAAGCTACAGTTGTCGTGGTGCTGTACCTGGTAATTGGGCATGGTAAAAGGAATTTGTATTTGTTTGGCAGTTACTCCAAAAAGCAATACAAAATTGGGTGTAAGCTTTTCTTTCAGGAAGGCGTAGTTAACAGGATCATTGTGATAATTAACAATCGCTACATCCCCCAGGTTTAGTTTACAGGCACCAAGAATGGTTGATAAAAATGCTAAAGCCTCATCCTGTAAGTAAACAGCCTCCTTTTCACTGATAATCAAGGTTATTTTTTGTAAATTGCTGCCCAAATACCAAGCGCGTTCGGTTCTTGCCATAGCCTTCACCGGTATTGATTCTTTAGTCTTAAGTTCCTCATTTACAATAACAAGGCTGTTTTTGTATAGGTCGGCAATTAAGAAGTCCGGTAACTGACTATTTTCTAAATTCATGCGGTTTATAAATATTAACGATTGTTAGTTTTTAAATTTTTTGTTTATTTGCGTCAAATATAAAACTATGGTAGCAGCACTGGACATAAACATTACGAAAGTTGAGACGAGTAAGTTGACTGAAATGACTCTCGAGAACCTTCCTTTTGGACGTTATTTTACCGATCATATGCTTGAAGCGGATTTTGAAAATGGGGAATGGAAAAATGTAGAGATCAAGCCTTACCAGCCGCTTTTGTTAGAACCCTCAACCGCTGCCCTGCATTATGGCCAGGCCATTTTTGAAGGCATCAAAGCCTATAAGGATGCTGAAGGCAATGCTGCCATTTTTCGACCCTACGATAATTTTAAACGTTTCAATATTTCAGCCGAGCGCATGAATATGCCGGTTGTTCCCGAAGAGATTTTTATGGAGGGGCTGCGTATGTTGGTGGAACTGGATAAGAACTGGATACCTTCCATGCCTGATCACTCTTTATACATTCGTCCGTTTATGTTTTCATCAGACCCGGTAATCGGGGTGAAGCCTTCGGATACTTATAAATTTCTCATCCTGCTTAGTCCCACGGGTCCCTATTATACCGCCCCTATGAAGATTTATGTAGAAGAAAAATATACCCGTGCCTCTCCGGGTGGCGTTGGCTTTTCAAAAAATGCAGGTAATTATGGTGCCAGCATGCTGGCTACTTCTAATGCCAAGAAAGCAGGGTATGACCAGGTTTTATGGACAGATGCATTCGAACATAAATACCTGCAGGAAGTAGGTACCATGAATGTATTTTTTGTGATTGGTAATAAAGCCATCACCCCATCATTAGAAGACGGAACCATTTTGGCGGGGGTAACCCGGGATAGTGTTCTGGTTGTTTTGAAAGAAATGGGTCTGGAAGTTGCAGAGACAAAAATTACTATTGATGAACTGATGGCCGCGCATGCTTCAGGTGAATTGAAGGAAGTATTTGGTACCGGTACAGCGGCTACTATTTCTTTGATTAAAGAACTGCGTTATAAAGAGTACGTAATGCATTTTGATACCGATAACTGGAAGATAGCCCCCGAGGTAAAAAAACGCCTCAATGCCATCCGTGAAGGGAAGGCGGAGGATACACATGGCTGGTTGTATAAAGTATAACCTGTTTTCGGTTGATGCTTGAATGCTAACAATAACTAAAGGGTTTAATTCTTAATTATTTTTTGCGTAACGCGTTGCGTTCCACATCTTACTTCGAGCAAATAAATACCGCTTATTAAATCAGTAACAGAAATAGTTACCTGGCCTTCTTTTTGTAAACCCAGTGCCAAACTTTTCATAGTTGTTCCCGCCAGGTTTGTAATCCGGATAGTGGTATTACCCCATTCGGGTGCCAGGTAATTAACCCTGATCTTATCGTTTGCCGGAACCGGTGAGATTTTTATGACCAGCTTTGACAGGTTAATTATACGCTCAACCTGTTTCTTCGGCCTCGTAATTTCAAAACGGGTATTGCCTTTACTATTGGTATCATTGGTTATGGTAAAAGTATAAATGCTGTCTTCTTGTAAATTCATCCATTTATTTAGATACCTGTCGTGCAGCTTAAGGCTATTGGAAGCAGGTAAAACAGCTTTTGCAATTTTTATATTGAATGTTCCCATCTCATTGGTTTGTATGCCAAGTGGGATAGTAGATTCATTGTTCACCGGGCGGGCATCCACAGATAATAATTTTTGATCGCGGCTGATACTGTAAAAATTTACCTCGCTATTCCAAAATTTCTCAGCATCTGTTTTGTCGAAATTATTTCTGGCACTGTCTATTTCGAAAAGTAATATCCTGTCCCAGAAAATACTATCGCTCTCCAGCCGCATCTCAATGTGATACGCATCGTTTTCGTATATGATAGGTAAACTGTCTGGTACGCTATCATTTACTTTGCAATTTTCAGTAAAGAGTAATGTGTTATTCGCACTGCCGTTTACTTTTACAATAAATGTTCCGAATGGCGGAAGTAGATAACTGCTTTTAAACGGGATACTGCTATAGCCGCCTTTTTTCCCCTGGTAAGGGTCCCAAACCCAATAATTGATGGCTACATCACTTCCTCGTGTAAGCAACGAAAGATTGATGTTGGCAGGATATGGATTTGCAATTATGGAATAGCCTGGATATTTGCTATTTAGTAAGGTCACTTCTTTATCACCAGTATGAATTTGTCCGGATATTGTAAATTGAACGGGCTCCGGCAGATAAGTACCGTTCTTTCCATCACCAGCAGGTGTGGTATCCAGCCCTTGACCGGGCCGGCCACGAACCAATAATCTCATCGCACTACTTTCTTTCCATGCATTATCCAACTGGCCATTGGTACTTGTAAAAGGAATCCATCCTGCATCAAATCCCAAAGAATCAGTATAAATAAGTGTGTCATACCAAAATGCCGATGGCTGGTTCGTACCTGTATTGGTAAAGCCGTTGAGCGATCCGCGATCTCCGCTTATATCAATACTGTCTTTGATCATGTCTAAAGAAAGATCAGTTCTAAATGGATTACCCAATAATCTGAATGCCCTTCTGCCACCTTTTATATAATGTTGCAGTGCTACATTTCCAATGATCCTGGTGCCTGCTGCTGATGAGCCGATACTTCCTGTATATTTTAATGTGAGATGATTATTGGTAACCAAAGACCCATTTTTTACTAATAAAGTGCCGGTAATCATTATGTCGTCTTGTAATGTTACTCCTGCTGTATTATTGATGATAAGTTTATTAAGTGAATTATGCTGTAAGGTTTGTGCGGGAATATTTTGTGCAACTGTACCGGTAAAAATAATTGTTCCGCTTTCTGCATCAATTGTACCCGGAGCAGCATGGATATTTCCATTTACCTGCAAAATGCCATTGATGGTTAACTGTGCATTATCTAAAAGCATTAAATGGTTACAACGGGCAGTATCTTTTATCACAGGGGTATAACGGGTATTGGCAGTAATAAATACATCTGTTGTGTTATTGGGAATGGTATTATTGCACCAGTTATTTGTATTGTTCCAGTCTGAATTTATGATGCCTGTCCATATTCCGTTTTTTACAACTGTAATCTGCAAAGTAGCAGAGATATCAGCACATGCTCCAGACACTATTTTTCTTCTAAACCAGGTAGAAGCGGTTAATTGTGCAGGTGCATAGTGTTGCAAATCATTTGTACCGGCAGCTTTGCTGAAACTGTTGGTATCTGCAGTAGAAGATAATTCCCATATAAACTGGTATTGCCCATTACCACCCGAAGGAAGTGAGCCTGAAATAGGCTCAGGAATACTATTGCTACAAATCATCTGTGGAGGACCGATTTTATTATTTGTTACGAAGGGCTGAATTTGTATTGCAAATGTTTTTTGTGCCGTGTTTACGCCATCGGATACCTGCACCAGAAAGGTATCTGTTCCGGTAAAATGCGTATCGGAAATGTACTGCATACCATTTGGTATGCTGCTGTTGCTTTTAGAAGTAGCTGTAAATATATTTTTAGAAATGCTTCCATGTAAGGGTGTTGCTATTATCTGCCAGGTAAGCTGTTCGCCTGCTTCCTCATCTTTTACAGCTAATAGTTCAGCAATAGAAACAGCCCCTGTATTTTCACAAGCGGCAAGTGTTGCCTGGGATCCCATTACGAATGAGGGTGCCATTGCATCAATCTTAACATTAGAAAGTGCGCCTATATTTTTTAAAGTAAGCAGGGCTGTATTGCCCGCGAGGTCAGTAATAGTGCTGTTTTCTGCTGACAATAATGAATCTAATTTAATCCCGTTCTTATCAAGATCACCCTCTCTTATAACATAGCGAAACAATAAATAAGTAGTGCCTGATCCGTTTACATAACTTACTTTTTTTATGGCATTCCCGAGGATTAATCTTAAATTAGGGGTATCACTAATAATATTCACTTCGACTTTTTCTGTAAAAATTATCGTGAAGTCAAGTGTGTCGCCCGACTTATATATGTTTTTAACAGGAACGATAACTGTTTTGATTGCGGGCGTTACCGCATCAATTAAAATTCCTTCTGTAACCGGAATATTATTTAATAAAACCGGTACATCATTCCCAAATACATCCTTTAATACTCCACTGTTTAATGAAATAATAGTATTCATTTTTATACCTTTGCTATCCTCATCACCGGGCTGTATGGCATATAAGAATACAAGGGTATTGGTTCCCGAACCATTTTGATAAAGGGCATGCCTGTAGGAACTGCCAATCGTAAGTTTAAGAGAAGGTATGCCGCCTGCAAGGCCTACCCATATCTTTTCCGAAAAGTTTACAACTAATTCAAGTGTATCACCTGCTTTATATATACCGCTGCGTGGAACCAGTACATTGTTTACAGCAGCTGTTACCGGGTTAATACTGATTTTACTCAGGGCCCCGATATTATTCAATGAAAGCGTGGCATGATTACCCGGTTCATCTTTTATGGTAGCCATATTCAGGCCGATGGGAGAAATGAGTTTGATCCCATCTTTATCAGCATCATCAGGTTCAATAGCGTACCTGAATAATAAAGAATTGCTTCCGGTGCCGCTTATATACGGGGCATTTTTTAATTTGATTCCAATACTGAGGGTAATAAATGGTAAACCATTGGCTGTATTGACGATTACCTTTTTTGAAAAGTTGACGACAAAGTCAAGGATATTCCCTGTTTTGTAAACAGCCGCTGCTGGCACTACCACATTGCTTACAGTGGGTGCTACAGCATCTACAATAATATTTTTTGTTGACGAAGTATTGGTGAATGAAAGAGAAGCGAAATTTCCAACAAGGTCTTTTATCTCAGTATTATTGAGTGTGATGGAACTGCCGGTCTTAATTCCATCTTTATCAGCATCACCTGGCTGAATAATGTAACGGAATAATAAACTGTCAGATCCATCACCACCTGCATAAACAGCCGTTTTCTGTTTTGTGCCCACTGTTACAGAAAGCGAAGCCATGCCGCCGGTTGCTGTAATGAATATGTTTTCAGTAAAACGAAAAATAAAATCGAGTGTATCGCCTGTTTTATAAATGCCATTTGGCGGAATAATAAAATGGGTAACCAGGGGCCTGTTCGCATCTATTGGATCTGATGACTGGATGATGGGATATTGAAACAACGCACTGTTGTTGCCGATAGAATCTGATAATAATGCGCTAACCGGAATATTCGCCAAAGCTGCGATATCATTGCCTCCACTGGCAATCGTAAATACAGCGGCATAAGTACTGTCATTTTTTTTAGTAAACCCTGATAAGGCAAAACCGTTAATATTTCCTGCCTCCAGTGTATAAGTATCTGGGTCTGGGTTCACCCTAATTATTGCCAATACTGTGTCATCAATTTTCATCGGTTTATCCGGCACATTTATCAGATTAATTATGGGTGCTGTTTTGTCTATTGTATACAAATCAAACGATTGAAAAGGCTTGTTACTAACCGATGGTGAAATTCCTGTGTCGTTTGTGAGGTTCAATCGTATAGTGCCATCCCCGGTTCCGGTATTTACAGTAATTGTGTACGTATTACCCGATCCATTAATGGCTGTTACAGATGCACCGGCAATGCCTGAGGTTACTGCAAAATTCGAAGCAGATAATCCTGAAATATTCTGCGCCGTTTGAAGTTTGAAATCCACTGTTGACGCATGGGTTCTTCCGGGTAATGAAGCAGTAAGTGAAACAATGCTTGTTTGTGTTGTGCATACAATGTTACTGCCATAAGCAGTGCCGCCTGCATTACTGGCATAGGCCCGCACATTCAATACAGTACCCGGTGGTAAACCCGAAACGGATTGCATAAAAATTCCGGCTCCGGTACCCATTATGATTTTGTTATTGGATACGGTGGGGTTGCTGTTTAATGCCCATACAATTCCCCTTTCTGTAACTGCTGCTCCGCCCGTATTCGTTATGTTTCCACCAAGGTTCGCTGTACTGGTGCTTACAAATGCTGCACCGGCAGTGGTAAGTGTAGGTAAATTAATGGTGGTAGTAAACGGTAAGGCAGACCCAGTAGAGCTGCCACTCACATTAGTTGCCTTGATGCGAAAATAATATTTGCTACCAGGGTCTAAACCGGTTAAGGTTGCGGCTACATTTGTAATTCCATTGCCTGCGCTTATATTCGATGGAACCGCTGAAATGCTTACAGGATGAGAAAAAAAGTTCGCTGTATCATATTCAAACGATACAGATGTAGTAGCATAATTATCATTCACAGAACCATGCAACTGAGCTGTATTTGCAGTAAAGGAGTCAGCGGCCAAACTCTGAACCAATGGTGCGCTACTCACCAATCCGGCAGAAAAAGTAAAATTGTCAATACCCACTGCATCATCATTGCCGGCTTCATCAGCATCATCCCATCGGAGCAATAATTGTTCCCCATTCTTCCAGTTAATGCCATTGATCGTGAAAGAAATATTTTGTTGGTTAAGGGATACATTGCCGTCAAGGCTTGCTCCTGAAGCTGTATTAATAACAGAGCTGAAGTTGAGATTGGCCTCAACCAAAAAACCGGTCTGATCAATATGGGTTAGCGGGCCTGTTTTATATTTGAATGTCCAGGTATTTTTATTGGTTGATCCACCCTTTCTCCATTGTTCAGCGGTAAAGCTTATGGTAAACCTGTTTAAGAGGTTACCCGTTGTATTCGTAAATATTACCCCCACAGCATAAATGCCGGTGCTGGAAGAAAGCGATCCAAGTGCCCTGTCAGTTGCTCCGGATGCGCCAAGACTATATATTCCATTCCCGGTTGATGAACCAGTGCTTACACCAAAACCGGCCGAGGAATTGCTTCCGCCGGTCATAAAAATCTGCCATCCCCCCAGGCCGGTTCCATTCAAAGGTGATCCGGTAAGATTTATCGGACCCTTGCTGTTCAGGGTAAAACTTCCGCTATTGGGCAACCCATCAAAATTCTGGGTATAGGCAGTGCCGGCAGTAGGGTAGGATATTGGCGTAACCCCCACCTGTGCCCGGCTGGGTTGCTGATAAATAAGAGCTACGCATAAAATAAAAGGTATTACTTTTCTCATAGTACTTTTTTAGAGTATTTGTGAATACTGATGAGAGGGTTACGCGTCAAATTAAAAAGCCTTTTGGTAAGCACAAAGGGCAGAATGGAAATCGGGTGAAAAAACGGGTGGATAGACAGGTGCTTGTACTTATTTGCCCGCGAAAAAAAACTATTTTGCACCTGTTTAGGTGAGTACTCAACGGGTTTCGCGGGAATAGCAGGAAAATTGTAGAAAACATTTTGGTTTTTCAGTTCCAGCCATTACCTTTGCCGTCCGAAATTTTAAACGGTTTAGAATGCCTACAATACAGCAATTAGTTAGAAAAGGTCGCGAAATTATCAGGGCTAAGAGTAAGTCCAGGGCTTTGGATTCTTGTCCACAGCGCCGTGGTGTTTGTACCAGGGTGTACACGACTACGCCTAAAAAGCCAAACTCAGCTTTACGTAAAGTGGCCAAAGTGCGTTTGACCAATAAGATTGAGGTGATTGCCTATATACCAGGTGAAGGCCACAATTTACAGGAGCACTCTATTGTATTGATCCGTGGGGGTCGTGTAAAGGATTTGCCAGGTGTACGTTACCATATTGTACGTGGTAGCTTGGATACTGCCGGTGTAAAAGACCGTAAAAAGAGCCGTTCCAAATACGGTACTAAGAAAGAAAAGGCCAAAAAATAATCAGCTAATTCATTAATTTATAATTACATGCGTAAAGCACAAGCCAAAAAATTACCACTCGCTCCTGATGGACGCTTCAATGATAAATTGGTTACCCGATTCATCAATAACCTGATGTGGCAAGGTAAAAAGAGTACTGCTATCAATATTTTCTATGATGCGGTTGACAAGGTAACAAAGATTACCAGTGAGGATGGATATGAAACATGGAAGAGAGCCATTGCTAATATTACTCCAGCTGTTGAGGTGCGTAGCCGTAGAATTGGGGGTGCCACCTTCCAGATTCCAGCCGAGGTTCGTGCAGACCGTAAAATCTCCTTAAGCATGAAGTGGTTGATCCGCTACAGCCGCGAGAGGAATGGTCGTACCATGGCAGATAAACTGGCAAATGAGATCATCGCAGCCGCTAAAGGCGAAGGTGCCGCTTTTAAGAAGAAAGAAGATACACACCGTATGGCAGAAGCGAATAAAGCTTTCTCGCATTTTAAGGTATAAGAAATCCCACCTAAATACTTGATAAGGCCCTGATTTTCAGGGCCTTATTTATTTTCAGGAAAAAAACTCCTTTTTTTCAAAAAATAATTGGGTAAAAACACTACACGTGTCGTTGTTTGCACATATCTTTGTAGTAATTCAACTACTAAGAGATGCAGCAATTGCTATATCCTAGGTTTTAGAATCAATATCCAAGTCCTTGAAAAAGCCAGTATTATCATCCAGTTATTCACAGCTATTTGATTCAAATGGAAATTCAACACTACATCCTACACAATTTTTCGAACTCGTTTTCGAAATTGGTATCCGGATTGTGTTTTTCGCATTATCAGAAGTTGTTC
>JANXUL010000293.1 GCA_025356235.1 Bacteroidota bacterium | reverse complement strand
TAATGTTGATTTTGCTACCAGCCAGCCTGCTAAGGGCAAACTAAGCATAGACCCTAACGGCAATGCTAACAGCACCCCACCCAGTGCAGCATCGCTCAGGTGCAGCAGGTTTTTGATATCCGGTATGCGGCTTGCCCAACTTGCAAAACTCAATCCGGCAATAAAAAAGAAAGCTGCCACGGCCAGCCTATTGGCTTTTGGGGAAACTTGAGTTATTGTCATGACTGCAAAGATGCTATCAAAATCAACATTATACCTGCTTTTCAGATTGAAATTCTGCAAATCAATCAGCTTGGCGCATTTCGTTTATATTTGCGGCCGTGAGACATGAATCGTGAGATGTGAATTGTGAGTTTTATTCTCATGCTTCACGTCTCACGAATGACCATTTGCCCTCATGTTAACAAGCAATCAAAAAATCATATGTATCGTTCGCACACCTGTGGAGAATTAACTATCAGCGCCGTAAACAAAGAAGTAACCCTTGCCGGTTGGGTTCAGACCGTTAGGAAATTTGGGGCCATCACTTTTGTGGACCTGCGCGACAGGTACGGCATTACTCAATTACTATTTGGTGAAGAATTGAATGTTGTACTGGATGCCAATCCTTTAGGCAGGGAGTTTGTTTTGCAGGCGTCAGGAAAAGTATCTGAACGCAGCAGTAAGAATGCCAACATGGCTACGGGAGATATTGAAATAGCTGTGAAGTCATTCAAAATTTTAAATAAATCCGCGATACCGCCATTCACTATACAGGATGATACAGATGGAGGAGATGATATAAGGATGAAATACCGTTTTCTAGATCTGCGTAGAAATACAGTGAAAAAAAATTTAGAACTACGGTATGCGGTGAACAGGTCTGCAAGGAATTACCTGCACGAGAATCATTTCATGGATATAGAAACACCGTTCCTTATCAAATCAACACCAGAAGGGGCAAGGGATTTTGTGGTTCCATCAAGGATGAATCCGGGACAATTTTATGCACTCCCGCAATCGCCACAAACTTTTAAGCAATTGTTGATGGTAAGCGGCTATGACCGTTATTACCAGATTGTAAAATGTTTCAGGGATGAGGACCTGCGCGCCGACAGGCAGCCGGAATTTACCCAAATAGATTGTGAGATGGCATTTGTAGAACAGGAAGATATCCTGAATATGTTTGAAAGCCTCATCAAACGTATATTCAAGGATGTAAAGGATATTGACTATACAGAACAAGTAGAACGCATTAGTTGGGAAGAAGCGATGTGGAAATACGGTAACGATAAACCCGATATCCGTTTTGGCATGAAGCTGGGTAATCTGAAATTTCCGTTACATACTTTCCCCGATAAGATCGCATACCTGCAAAGCACTTTGATCGGCGCGGGCAGTTGTGGCTTTAGTCTGTTTGATAATGCAGAAACGGTTGTAGCCATTGCCGTGCCGGGGTGCAGCGAATACACCCGCAAACAAATAGATGAATTAACCGATTGGGTAAAACGCCCGCAGATTGGTATGCTGGGGATGGTTTACATTAAATGCAATACTGATGGCACTTATAAAAGCAGTGCAGATAAATTTTTTACGGAAGACAAATTAAAATCTATTGCCGATGCGGCTGATGCGCAAGCCGGCGATTTAGTATTGGTATTGGCCGGACGTGAAGAAAGAACCCGCAAAGCAGCAAGCGAACTACGACTGGAAATGGGTAAACGTTTGGGTTTCCGAAAAGAAAATGAGTTTAAATTATTATGGGTATTGGATTTCCCGCTGTTTGAATATGCGGATGATGACAACCGTTGGGTAGCCCGCCACCACCCCTTTACTTCGCCTAAGCCAGATCATATTGAAGTGATGATCAACAATAATCCGTTAATTGAAAACCCAGATAAATACCTGGAACACCCTTATGCCAATATCAAGGCGAATGCATATGATATGGTGTTAAATGGGAATGAGATTGGTGGTGGTTCTATCCGTATTTATCAAAGGGAATTACAGGAAAAAATGTTTGCCGCCTTGGGTATGACCAATGAAGAAGCGTTGCATAAATTCGGTTTCTTACTCGGCGCCTTCGAATACGGTGCTCCGCCGCATGGTGGCATTGCTTTTGGATTTGACCGATTGTGTTCTATCCTTGGCGGCAGTGAAAGTATCCGCGATTTTATTGCGTTTCCAAAAAACAATAGTGGCAGGGATGTAATGCTGGATGCGCCAAGCACGATTGATGACAAGCAGTTTGAGGAGTTACAGATTAAGCTGGATCTAAAAGACTAAATAAAGTTTATCATCACAGATTCATAGATTAGCAACCCTAAATTAATGTTAGATGTGATGCTGGAAAAAACTGCGCATCATGGAAATACTTGCCAGGTATATAAGTGGTTGTATCTGCCCAAATAAAAATGGTATTGCCAGTAAAGGAATCACCCATGCTTCTGTAGAAACATTCATTCAACAATACGGTTAGGCGGCGATTGATCCAATTAATAATAAATGGGTAACTAATTATCATGCGAAGTTCGCAGTGGGATATGATTTTACAGATTACACGCCTCCAAGGAATTTTCAAAATGCCCGCCTGCAATCCTTATCCACATAGGTTTTTGCTGGTTACAACGGTGGCGACTCTTTTTAAGAGCTTGATATTGTACAGTTAGAAAAAAAGGCATTCATTGAGCCTGCTGAAATTTTTAGTAATACATTTGTCGGGCAGCAATAACAATTAGCCCGATGAACCAACTTACCCTCTTCCGTATACTTACCTTTATTTTAATACCCCTTGCCTCTATTTTCGGAGTGATAGACTTTCTGATGTTAGCCACGGCATTGGCAAATCCGGCCATGCTATTACCTGTCTTTATCCTGGCGGCTTTTGTGATTTATACTTTTGCAAGTCTGCGTTTCCTCACAAAAAACATTGATATCAATAAACCGGGCAAACCTTCTCTACGCGACTGGATCCGGGTAAACGCTTTTGTATCTGCTTTTATGGGTATTATGCTTTTGCTGAATACACTGACTATCTTTTTTATGAGCGATATTATGTTGCGCCAGGCATTGACCGAAATACTTGAGAAACAAGTAAACGTACCCCCCATGCTAAATATCGAACTCTTTGTAAAGATGATGAAGCTGGCGGCCTGGTTTATGCTTTTTATTAGTTTGATCCTGTTAACGCATATCATCCTTAATTTCAGGTTGATGAAGCTGTATAAACATTTGTTTCAGGAACCGGTAGTATGATATAATATTGAGGAGGAAATATTCATAATTCCTCCTCATTACACCCGGCCTATAGGCATTTTTTCTCCCATTAGTTTTTGCTATCTCCCTTCTGAATTTTCTGTACTTTTCAGGTGTGAACAGCAGTACCCCATTAGCAGAAAGAATACGTCCCGAAACGCTGGACGACCTGGTAGGTCAGGAACACCTTACCGGTAAAGGAAGTATTTTAAGAACCTCTATTGAGCAGGGCAGGATCCCATCTATAATCTTATGGGGGCCGCCCGGGGTGGGAAAGACCACCATCGCCAATATCATTGCCCATGCGTTACAGGTACCTTATTTTCAGCTCAGTGCCATCAGCAGCGGGGTAAAAGAAGTACGTGAAGTAATAGAAGAAGCCAAACAGCATACCGGTACTATTTTATTTATTGATGAGATACACCGATTCAACAAAGGCCAGCAGGATGCATTATTGGGGGCTGTAGAAAAAGGGATTATCACACTCATTGGCGCCACTACAGAAAATCCTTCCTTCGAAGTAAACAGTGCCTTGCTCAGCCGTTGCCAAGTGTATGTATTAAAAGCATTACAGGAAGAAGGCCTCATCAAATTACTTATACAGGCCATTGAAAAAGACGAAACATTCAAAGGGCTGGATATTGTGTTGAAAGAAACAGAAGCACTTATTACTATCAGTGGAGGCGATGGCAGGAAACTGCTTAACCTGTTTGACCTCGTTATACAAACGCAGTTTTCAGGAAATTCTAAGCTTTCCAAAACTGTAAACATTACCAATGAAATGGTGATGCAGGTGGCCCAGAAAAAAATAGCCCTATACGACAAACAAGGCGAACAACATTATGATATCATTTCTGCTTTTATAAAAAGTATGCGTGGCAGTGACCCTAATGCTGCGGTTTATTGGTTGGCTAGGATGATAGAAGGCGGGGAAGATGTAAAATTTATCGCCCGACGGATGCTGATCTTTGCCAGCGAAGATGTTGGTAATGCTAACCCCAATGCATTGTTATTAGCCAATGCCACGTTTGATGCAGTTTCTAAAATCGGGTATCCTGAAAGTCAGATCATTTTATCGCAATGTGCCACTTATTTGGCTTCATCTGCCAAAAGCAATGCAGCTATTGTGGCTATTGCCGCGGCACTCAGTGCTGTTCAGCAACAAGGTGATTTACCCGTACCGCTGCACATACGCAATGCTCCTACAAAACTTATGAAGGATATGAATTATGGTAAAGGTTATCAATACTCGCACCAGGGAGAAGGTAATTTTATTGAACAGGAATATTTACCCGATAAATTAGCCGGCACTAAATTTTATGATCCGGGAAATAATGCAAGGGAAAATGAATTACGAAAATTTTTAAAGGAGAGATGGAAAGAAAAATATGGATATTAAGATTCATATATCACCCCTCACGAAAAATTTCTTATCCTGTTATCAAAATTCCCAGCTTCAATCCCATCTTTCAGTAACTTTATCGTTCAACTATACTACATGAGAAAACACATCCTTCCCGCCTTTATCATGGCTTTGCTATGCCAGTCGGCTTTTGCACAAACCACCATTAACCGCGATCCGGAAATAGAACAGATGGTGAAAGAAGTTTCGGCAGATTCGTTGAAAGCTTATATATACAAAATGGTAAGTTTTGGAACGCGTAACACATTAAGTACGCAAACCGATTCGAAACGTGGCATTGGTGCCGCGAGAAATTGGGTATTGAGCAAATTTAACGAGTTCGCCAAACAATCCAACGGGCGTTTAACTGCTTTTATTGATACCACTACTTTACAACCCGATAAAAGAAGGGTTGATACTTTATTGGTACTGGGAAATGTAGTAGCCACATTAAAAGGTACCGACCCTACTGATAACCGTATTTTCCTTATCAGCGGCCACCTGGATAATATGCGCAGCAATGTAATGGACCGCACAGGCGATGCCCCCGGTGCCAACGATGATGCCAGCGGAAGCGCCGCTGTTATTGAATGTGCAAGGATCATGAGTAAACATAATTTTCCTGCCACCATCATCTTTATTACTGTAAGCGGAGAAGAACAGGGTTTGCTGGGCGCTAATTTTATGGCATCCAAAGCAAAAAAAGAAGGCTTTAATATTGAAGCTGTTTTGAACAATGATATTATGGGCAGTAATAACAGTAATGAAACCAATATTATTGACAATACGCGTATCCGTGTTTTCAGCGAAGGATTGCCCGCTTATGAAACAGAAAAAAATGCCAAGACGATACGACAGTTAGGTTTGGAAAATGATGGTAAGGCACGTCAACTGGCCCGCTATGTTAAAGAAACCGGGGAAAGATATGTTGAGAATTTAGAAGTAGTCATGATTTACCGCAACGACCGTTTTTTACGGGGTGGCGATCATACCCCTTACGTTGAAAATGGTTTTGCCGCTGTTCGCTTTACAGAGATGAATGAAAATTATACCCGTCAACACCAGAATGTACGGACAGAGAACGGCATTAATTATGGAGACCTTCCAGAGCATGTTGATTTTGAATATTTAAGAAAGAATTCAGCGATGAATTTGTCTAACCTGGCCAATTTATCCAAAGCTCCTGCGATGCCGGAAGAAGTGAAAATTGAGACAAGAAAATTAACTAACACGTCTTCCCTTACCTGGAAAGCACCTAAGAGTGGGAAAGTGAAAGGTTATTATATTTTACTGCGTGAGACGACCAGTGCTTTCTGGCAGAAGAAAATATTCACAACACAGACTGAATACACTTTGCCTTATTCAAAAGACAATTATTTCTTTGCCGTGCAGTCTGTTAGCGAAACAGGTAATGAGAGTTTAGCAGTAGTGCCAGGTATCGCCGGCAGATAATGATTGCGGTATTAATAAAAAATAAGTCGCAGGTCTACAGATTAATGAACAATCTTGTGACCTGCGACTTTAATTTTATACACTCCTCTGTCCAAAATTATTTAGAAATTGACTGGGGAACCAACCTCTCCGAAATTTTCTCTGTTTCTTCTGCCCCCCGCTCCCCCCTTTCATGGTATTCGGCGTCTTCATTTACATCCCAAAGATCATACAATTCTTTACCAGCCACAATATTCTTAACTGCCAACATAGCCGTCATCATACTGTGGTCCTGGTTATTGTATTTGTGCATGCCGTTTCTTCCAATAAGGTATAGGCCGGGGTAAGCTTTTAATGCTTCACGAACAGCTTCTACATTTTCCTTATAAGTATGATCATATACAGGATAAGCTTTGGGTTGGCGTACAACATATCCATCCACCACATTATTATCTTTTGTTAACCCAATCTGTTCAATTTCTTTTTTGGCCAGATTGATTAGTGTTTCATTACTACTTGTCCATAATCCGTCTCCTTCAAAACAAAAATATTCCAGTCCGTAACAAGCCATATTTGGATCAGGTACCATGAAAGGGCTCCATGATTTAAAGTTTTGGATACGGCCTACTTTTACACTCGGGTCATGAATATAAATCCAATTATCGGTAAACGCGTCTTCATCCTTACAGATCAATACCACCGTCAAAAAATCACGGTAGCCCAAATGTGCAGCAGAGCTGAATGCTTTTTCAGGAAAACGTGGTATTACCGAAGCGATCAGTTCACGCATAGGGGCGGTGGACAATACATAATCAAATCCACTAACCGTTCTGCCATCCGTTGTGTGAACCGTCCATTTATTGTCTTCAGTGCTAATCTGTTGCACGCCACAATTCATTTCAATCTGCACACCCATCAATTTACTTTTGGCAGCACAGGTTTCCCACATCATACCGGGGCCATATTTTGGATAACGGAAAGAATCAATCAGGGTTTTGATCACTTTATCCTTATCTCCCCCGGGTTTTGCTTTGAACAAAGCATTCCAGATAGCACTGCTGAGAGATAATCCCTTGATACGTTGTGCTGCCCAATCTGCAGATATTTCATTACAAGGTATCCCCCAGACTTTCTCCGTATAGGTTTTAAAAAAAATATTGAAAAGCCGCTGACCAAACTGGTTAACTACCCAGTCTTCAAAATTCGTGGGATTTTTAACAGGAAAAATTTTTGCTTTCAGGTAGCTCAGTACGCATAAACCGCTTTCTATAATACCCAATTTATTTAAAGCTTCAAATGCCACTAATGGGTAAGAGAAGAATTTTTTATTATAATAGATACGTGAACTTCTCGGTCGTTCCAGCATTTCATCGCCAAGTATTTCCGTCCAGAAATCTTCTACCTCTTTTGATTTGGAAAAGAAACGATGGCCGCCAATATCAAAATGATACCCTTTGTAGGTTTCGGTACGTGAGATGCCACCTACATATTTGGGGTCTTTTTCAAACACCATTACGTCCTGGTTTTCCTTACCCAATAAATAGGCTGCGGTTAACCCCGCGGGGCCTGCCCCGATAATGGCTATTTTTTTTGACATGTTGTTCAATCGTAAATAAATAATCAGTTATTGCAATAAAGTGCCAAAGGTGTGAAATAATTGTGGTACTACCACTATTTTTGCCTGCTAAGATAGTCCTCCTGCGTTAGCAGATTACATTCAAATACCAGATACAATGTCGCAACAGAATTTCATCATTACTTATAAAGCTTTTGCAGACCTTACGCCACATGAATTATATACCCTGATCCGTTTACGTAATGAAGTATTTGTTGTAGAACAGAACTGTGTTTATCAGGATGCTGATAATAAGGATCCATCCTGTCACCATTTACTGGTATGGGATAGTGAAAAACTAGTAGCGTATGCCCGTTTATTACCCCCCGGATTGGCATACCCGCAAATGTCTATCGGCAGGGTCATCAGCTCACCTGCTTATCGCAGAACAGGTGCGGGTAAAATTTTATTGGCAAATGCGATTAAAACATGTGAGCAATTATATGGAGATGGGCCCATCAGGATTGGCGCACAATTATATCTAAAAAAATTCTACGAATCATTCGGCTTTGTTCAAACCAGTGATATTTACCTGGAAGATGGGATTGAACATGTAGAAATGATCAGAAAATAGACGGAGGTGCACAGAGGTTATCCTCCTAATTCGATTTTTAAAAATTTTGCGGTATGGCTTTTGCGCACGTGGACCATTTTTTCAGGAACACCTTCAAATAAAATTGTCCCTCCTCCATCGCCGCCTTCCGGACCGAGATCAATGATATGGTCTGCGACCTTGATCACATCTAAATTATGTTCAATGACCAAAACGCTGTTGCCGCGGTCAACCAGTTTATTCAATACATCCAGCAAGTGTTGTATATCCTGAAAATGCAGACCTGTAGTAGGTTCATCCAGTATGTAAAATGTTTTACCGGTATCTTTTTTACCCAGTTCAGTTGCCAGTTTTACCCGCTGCGCTTCACCACCACTGAGGGTTACAGCAGATTGTCCGAGGGTGATATAGCCAAGTCCCACATCCTGCAATACCTTTATTTTTCTATATAAATAAGCAATGGGCTGAAAAAATTCGCAGGCTTCATCCACAGTCATATTCAATACATCACTGATAGATTTTCCTTTGTAACGGATCTCTAATGTTTCTCGGTTATACCGTTTGCCATTGCATTTTTCGCAGTGCACATACACATCGGGCAGAAAATTCATTTCAATCACACGCATACCGCCACCTTCACAAACATCGCAGCGGCCGCCTTTTACATTGAAAGAAAAGCGTCCCGCATTATACCCCCGGATTTTTGCTTCGGGTATGGCTGCAAACAATGTCCTTATCTCAGTAAAAAAACCACAGTAAGTAGCCGGGTTACTGCGGGGTGTGCGGCCGATAGGGGATTGGTCTATCTCAATCACT
This sequence comes from Bacteroidota bacterium, assembly GCA_025356235.1. Lineage (GTDB taxonomy): Bacteria > Bacteroidota > Bacteroidia > Chitinophagales > Chitinophagaceae > Sediminibacterium. The sequence continues at coordinate 4,065 of JANXUL010000293.1, read as the reverse complement.
TTATCAATATGCTCCAACCCTTTAATACTTTTAAAAGGCATCGGTGTAACACGGCTGTTATAACAATGTTTGGAAAGAATCGGATACAAGGTTTCATTGATCAGGGTTGATTTACCACTACCACTTACCCCGCTTACCACAATTAATTTTCCCAAAGGAAATACCACGTCTACATTTTTAAGATTATTACCCTGAACCCCTTTCAACTCCAATTGTTTTCCGTTGCCGGGCCTTCTTTCTTTTGGAATAGCAATACTTTTTTTACCGCTTAGGTATAAAGCCGTTTCTGATTTACTCTGCAACACTTCTTCGGGTGTGCCGGCAGCAACAATATGGCCACCATACACGCCAGCCTTTGGACCGATATCAACCAGGTGGTCGGCCGCCATCATAATATCTTTATCATGCTCAACAACCAATACACTGTTACCAATATTACGCAGGTTTTGAAGGGCCAGTATTAACTGGTGATTATCGCGCTGGTGCAGGCCTATAGAAGGCTCGTCCAGAATATAAGTGATGCCCTGTAACTGCGAACCTATCTGTGTTGCCAGGCGTATCCGCTGCGATTCACCACCACTAAGGCTTCTGGAAGGGCGACTGAGCGATAAATAGGTTAATCCCACATCCAATAAAAATTGAACCCGTTCACGAATCTCTTTCAGAATATCTTTGGCGATCAGGTTTTGTTTGTTACTTAATCTTTTTTCCACGTTAGAAAACCAGGTATATAATTTATCCAGGTTCATATCACTCAACTCAGCAATATTTTTTTCATCGACTTTAAACCAAAGGCTTTCTTTTTTTAAACGTGCGCCTTTGCAGGTTGGACATATCTTCAGTTCCATAAATTTTTCTACCCATTCGCGCAAAGTCTCACTGCTGTTAACACCCGCAAACCATCTTTTTAACATGGGTATGATCCCTTCAAACTCGCCTTCATAAGGCTGGCCTGTAGGTATCTCATCCATATCTGATATTTCGATTGAGCTTCCTTCGGGGTTTCCGTACAATAAAATATTTAAAGCGGCCGGTGGTAAATCTTTGATCGGCTTATCCAGGCTGATCTTGTTTTTCTTCGCCAGCACTTCCACATTTCTAAACATATAAGCATCGCGCTGTTCGCCCAACGGTACAATACCACCTTCTTTTACACTGAGATTTGTATCAGGTAATATTGCTTCCATGCTAATGGAATATACATTACCCAGGCCCTTACAACCCGGGCAGGCACCATAAGGGGAGTTGAAAGAAAATGCATTGGGTGATGGCTCTTCATAGCTGATACCGGTATCCTCACACATTAACTGCTTGGAATACTGCACAGTTTTATGGGTATCGTTCACCAATAAAAACATCAGTTCTTTTCCCATTTTCAAAGTCTGTTGCACGCTCTGACTCAAACGTACTTTCATATCATCCGTTACCGGCATCCTGTCTATCACTACTTCTATATCATGTATCTTATAACGGTCTACCTGGAGTTTAGGGTTAAGATCGATTACCTCGCCATCAATGCGCACTTTTAAAAATCCTTTTTTTCGGATGTCTTCAAACAGTTCACGGTAATGCCCTTTCCGGCCGCGGATCAATGGTGCCAGCAGTGTAATTTTTTTATTTTTGAATTTGGCGAAGATATTTTCTACAATTTCCTCCTCACTAAACTTCACCATTTTCTTTCCTGTATTATAACTGTAAGCCTCTCCTATCCTTGCATATAAAAGGCGCAGGAAATCATATACTTCGGTTACGGTACCAACAGTAGAGCGTGGATTTTTATTCGTTGTTTTTTGTTCGATTGAAATAACGGGTGACAGGCCGGTGATCTTATCTACATCGGGCCTTTCCATATCACCCATAAACTGGCGGGCATATGCACTGAAACTTTCCATGTAGCGACGCTGGCCCTCATTATAAATCGTATCAAAAGCCAAGGATGATTTACCACTACCACTTACCCCCGTAAAGACAACCAATTTATTTTTAGGTATCGAAATATCAATGTTCTTCAGATTGTGTTCCCTTGCACCGAAAACTTCGATAAATTCCTCTGATGCACCTATTTGTTTTGGTTCATTTTTAATTTTTATACCCACTTGCTTCGCCATGCTAATATTCTTAGGATTTCAAATGTACTAACATTAGAAAAGCTATTAAGTTTTAAAATCAGGATACCATTAGAAAAAGGGAGAAATACCATAATCTGGCATCATATTTGATATTTTATTCATATAAATCCTGTTTATGAAATATCTGCTATACGTCCTTTTCATTATTCTTATCAGCAACACAGTCCAGGCACAATTAGAGAAAGGAAAAAAGTTAGTTGGCGTTCAAACAAACCTGGTAGCCGGAGATAGCTACAATACAGGACTTAGCCTGAGTTCTGATCAATATGAAAGTGATTTTGGATTGAACATTGTTCCTACCTATGGCTGGGTATTAGCACATAACTGGATCATTGGCACCCAAACCACGATTGGGTTTGCCAGGGAAAGCCACAAGTTGAATGGATATGAAAGCAATTACACCTACTGGGACCTGGGCATTGCACCCTTCACGCGTTTATACGTTGACATAACAAAGAATAACAAATGGAAGGCTTTTGGTATGGCGGCTATTGAAATAGTTGAAAACAAAGTACGGTATTCGATCAAAGGGCAGAATTCACCGGTGTCAGCCACGAGCCACACAAATGTTTTGGGAACGCTTGGAGGAGGGTTCGCTTATTTTGGCAGAACCGTGGTGATTGACCTGAGTATTTGTAATGCCGGCTTACGATTGGGATTATATAAAACAATGCCATGAGTAAAAAAATAATTTTAACCCGGAATGCTTGCCCCTATTGCATCCTGCACTTATTTTATGTAAACTAACGGGTGTTATATTTGGAAGTTTGATTTTTGTGCACTTATATTTGCACCAGTTCTTTAGCATACTTATCAAGAAAGGCAGAGGGAATTTGGCCCGATGAAGCCTTGGCAACCCATACAGTTAACTCAATTGTATGAAGGTGCCAACTCCTTCCATTGTAACAGGTGGAAAGATAAGTCAGAGTAAAAGTTTGTGAATTAAATTACCTTTGGGTGAAATAAAATATTCAAGCTCATCTGACTTACGGATGAGCTTTTTTGTGTCCACCTCTTACCCATCAAGGGAGAATTTGGGTGGAATAGAAAAGTTTATCAGTAAGCCTACACTCGCTTCTCTTGTTAAGTTTTGCAAAAGAATTTTACAATATTCTTACATTCCACGATTTTCCATTCAGGTGATCAGGGATCAAATTTTTTAACATGAGCGAAACAACAGAATTAATTCACAGCATCCCGGTTGATACACTTATCAAAGTCATCGCTGTTCCCATTTACCACTCATACACTTTTTTGCAGGAATACCCGGCTTAAATAAATGCATTGGTGCAAAAAAAGGTTTTAACAAACCATTAAACTGTAAAAAATATTTGTCCGTCAATCAATAAGTCTATTAATTTTGTAGGAATATTATGGGTAGCTATACAAATACATATTACCTCATGCAGGTTTCAGCCTCAACTTTTATTCGTTGTTGCTGTAATGCATTGTAACCTGTAACTCATACCTACAGGCGGCCCTTCTTTATACAATAAACAAACCATTAAACAATTCAATGGAAACACATAAACAGTTAACAATCGGCTTATTTGGTTTTGGCACAGTAGGTGAAGGCTTATATAAGGTATTACAGCAAACACCTTCGCTGAAGGCCAGTATTAAAAAGGTATGTATTAAGAATCCCGGCAAAGTTAGAAATGCTCCGGCTTCTTTGTTTACTACTGAAAAAGATGCCCTTTTACTTGATGATGGTATTAATGTGATAGTCGAAGTGATTGATGATTCCAATGCGGCTTTTGAGATCGTGTCTATCGCTTTACGAAATGGCAAAGCTGTGGTAAGTGCCAGCAAGAAAATGATTGCGGAGCATCTGCCCGAGATACTGCAACTGCAGCAGGAAACAGGCCTGCCTTTCTTATGCGAAGCCGCTGCCTGCGCATCGATCCCCGTTATACGTAACCTGGAAGAATATTAT
>JANXUL010000230.1 GCA_025356235.1 Bacteroidota bacterium | reverse complement strand
GTAAAGAAGGAAATTCATTTGGCATGAAGGGAGTACAGGTGGTGAAAGTGGGGAAGTGTTAATTGATTTTGCGCCTTTGTCCCTTAGCTTCTTTGCGTGAAATAGAACTGCACTTTTTTCTGAATCGCTTTATGCAGGAGCATTATAATTTACCATTTTTTATTTCTTCAACCACTCCGGGATCCAATAGTGTAGACGTATCCCCTAGATTCTGTGTTTCACCTTCCGCTATCTTGCGTAGTATCCGCCGCATAATTTTCCCGCTTCTTGTTTTGGGCAAACCACTCACAAACTGAATTTTATCCGGTTTGGCAATGGCACCAATAATGCGGGTTACGGTTTGTAAAATATCCTTGCGTATCATTTCGGCTGTTCCATGTGTATCCTGTGCGTGCGAACCCTGGTAAATTACATATGCATAAATGCCCTGCCCTTTAATATCGTGTGGATATCCTACTACGGCACTTTCTACAATACCAGCATGCATATTAATGGCATTCTCTACTTCGGCAGTACCAATGCGGTGGCCACTTACATTCAATACATCATCTACCCTTCCGGTAATGCGGTAAAAACCATTCTTGTCGCGCATGGCCCCGTCACCCGTGAAATACATATCGGGGTAAGCGGTAAAATAATTGGTACGGCACCTTTCATGATCGCCATAAGTGGTTCGTAAAATTCCAGGCCACGGGGCTTTAATGCAGAGGTTGCCAGATACAGTTTCATCGCCTTCTGCTATCACTTCTTTGCCGTTCTCATCAACCAATACCATTTGTAAACCCGGCATGGGAAGTGTTGCCCAACTTGGCACGGCCGGTGTAATACCTGCGAGGTTGCTTATCAGACAGGCACCTGTTTCTGTCTGCCACCAGGTATCTACAATCGGACATTTTTTCTTGCCTACATTTTCATCATACCAATGCCAGGCTTCCTCATTAATAGGTTCGCCCACGGTACCCAATACTTCGAGTGAAGAAAGATTTTTTCCATGCAGTGGCCCAGTGCCAAAACCCATCAAACTCCTGATAGCGGTGGGTGCGGTATAAAAAATATTTACTTTGTATTTGTCAATAATATCCCAAAACCTTCCGGCATCCGGCCATGTAGGCACGCCTTCAAACATAAGAGAAGTAGCGCCTGCGCTTAACGGGCCGTAAATAATATAGCTATGGCCGGTTATCCATCCTATATCTGCCGTACAAAAATGCACCTGTTCGGCCTTGTATTGAAATACGTTTACAAAAGTGTAATTGGCCCAGATCATATATCCGCCACAGGTATGCACCACGCCTTTGGGTTTACCTGTTGAGCCGGAAGTGTATAAAATAAACAGGGGATCTTCCGCATCCATTTCTTCGGCTTCAATAAATGTTAAACCTTTTTCTTCCACATGTTTCATTTCTTCTTCCCACCAAATATCCCTGCCTTTGATCATAGATACCGGGGTGCGTGTTCTGGTACAAACGATCACACGCTTTACCGTTTTATTGCCGATTAACGCATCATCTATCACGCTTTTTAAGGGAATGTCTTTTGCGCCACGATAGGCTCCATCGCATGTAACAATGAATTCGGCCTGTGCATCATACAATCTATCGGCAATACTTTGTGCAGAGAAACCGCCGAACACCACACTATGTATGGCGCCTATTCTTGCACATGCCAGAACCGCAATAGCCAGTTCAGGTATCATCCCCATATAAATACAAACCCTATATCCTTTTTTTACGCCATTATTTTTTAAGACATGTGCAAACTGGCAAACTTTTTCCAGTAGTTTTTTATAGGTGAGTGTACGGTGCTGCTCATCAGTTGCATTGGGTTCCCAGATAAGGGCAGGTTGGTTGCCAATGGTTTCTATATGCCTGTCTAAACAGTTCTCTGTAATATTTAACCTGCCGCCTTTGAACCATTCTATTTTGGGCTCTTTAAAATTCCAGTCGAGTACAGTATCCCATTTTTTCCGCCAGGTAAAGTTTTCCGCAACAGATGCCCAGAAAGTGGATGGGTCTTCAATACTTCTTTTGTAAACCTCTTTATATTCTTCAAATGATTTGATCTGGTAGGGATATGACATAGTATCCATTGATTGATAGGATAATAAAGATACAGCAACCCTTTTTTGGCTAATAAAAAAATATGGGAAATACGCTATATTTTTTGAAATACTTGGGTTCATAAGAGAAGTAAAAAGCAAATGTTAAGTGAGTTGTGAGTGGTGAGTGGTCAGTTGTGAGTAGCCAGTATTTGCTCACAACTGACCACTCACCACTCACCATTAATGTGAACTAATGCATTAAAAATGAACAGCCCTCCCTTGGAGATTTGAACCGTTTAACGTAAGTTGACAAATATTATCAACCCTATGAAGGAAACAAAAGGGATATGGAAAGTAATCGGTGCCTCCTCACTGGGCACATTGATAGAGTGGTATGACTTCTATATATTCGGAAGCCTTGCCACCGTATTGGCCAGCCAGTTCTTTCCAAAAACCAACCCAACCGCTGCATTATTATCTACCCTCGCCACGTTTGCTGCTGGTTTTATTGTACGGCCATTCGGGGCATTGGTGTTTGGGCGGCTGGGCGATCTGATCGGCCGTAAATATACTTTCCTGCTAACACTGGTTTTAATGGGCGGGTCTACATTTGCCATTGGATTGGTGCCCAGTTATGAATCCATTGGTTTTGCGGCGCCTATTCTTGTTTTGTTGTTGAGATTATTACAAGGCCTTGCGTTGGGTGGCGAATATGGCGGTGCAGCAACCTATGTTGCCGAACATTCACCTGCCCATCGCCGCGGATTTTTTACTTCGTGGATACAGACCACCGCAACACTCGGTTTATTTGTGTCACTAGGTGTTATCCTGTTAACCCGTCATAGCCTGGATGCCGACCCCGCAAAGTCTATTGCCAAGTTTAACGATTGGGGCTGGCGAATTCCTTTTTTAGTATCTATTTTTTTGGTAGTGGTGTCTATCTATATCCGTTTAAAGATGAAGGAGTCGCCGTTGTTTGAGAAACTAAAAGCGGCGGGTACAAGATCTGTTAATCCATTAAAAGAAAGCTTCGGGCATAAGTCTAATTTAAAAATGGTATTGCTGGCATTATTTGGAGCTACCATGGGGCAGGGTGTTGTTTGGTACACAGGACAATTCTATGCACAATCTTTTATTGAAAATGTATGTAAGGTCGATTTTGATCAATCCCGTACCATACTTATCTGGGCCATATTATTTGCTACACCTTTTTTTGTGGTATTTGGCAGTTGGAGTGATAAAGTAGGACGTAAATGGATTATGTTAACTGGCATGTTGCTGGCCGTTGTTTCATACCAATTCCTGTTTAAACAAATACTGGACCTTACTGATCCGAAAACAAAAATGGAACTTGTTGAGAAAAGGGAAAGTAAGTCCGCATTGGCTCCTATCCCGCATACAGCTGACTCATTACGAACAGTTGTGAGCAAAATATTTTATGCCGATGGTATGACGATGATTGAAACAAAAAAAGATACGTTGTATACCGTAGGAAAGACAACCATTAAGCCGGATATCAAAATTTCTAAAGTAGTTGGTAACGGTGATTATTGGAAAATAGTATTTTTTGTGTTTATTATGATATTTTATGTAACCATGGTGTATGGCCCTATCGCTGCATTTTTGGTTGAACTGTTCCCTACTAAAATCAGGTACACATCTATGTCACTACCTTATCATATTGGCAACGGCGTTTTTGGTGGGCTAACGCCTTTTATTGCTACTTTACTGACAACGATTTACACAAATGATAAACTGGTAGGATTGATGTACCCGATCATTATTGCGGCGGTATGTTTGGTGATAGGTACTTTATACATTACAAATAGAATTGACCCGGAAATTGACGATTAATTTTTTGACCAACATTTGGTAACGAAACGAGAAATTTGCTAATCCATCAGCAGATTTTTGATTTGTTGCTCTTTCGAAAAGACGGCTTCCGATTTAAAATAATTTATTATGAACCAACTCAAAAGAATCGCGGGTATCATCTGGATAGTACTCGGGCCGGCCGGGATATTTTACCTGATAAAGACTGCCGCCGCAGAAATCGCTAAAAAGCCTGTGCTGGATACGAAAATACAATGGGGTGTATTTGTAGTGGTCTTCATGCCCATTGCGATGGGTATGGTTATTTTCGGGTATTATGCTTTTAAAGGGGAATACGATCACTTACCCGAACGCTCAGAAGAATTACTTGATTGAGTCTTTTACATGTTGAATGCTGAATTTTGAATGGGAGGGCCTATTTAACATTTAAAATTTAATATTCAACATAAGTTTCCTACCCATTCCGGTAATTTTGACCGAACGAAAGAAAGCAGGCATGTCTATTGAAGTTTCCCAGTTACTTAAACAATACGGTGAACAAAAAGCAGTGAACCTGGCCTCTTTTAAAGTGGGCAGGGGAGAAATTGTTGGTTTTTTGGGCCCCAACGGTGCGGGCAAGAGTACTACTATGAAAATCATCACCGGTTATTTGCAGGCCGATGGGGGTAATGCCATTGTATGCGGATTGGATGTAAGTAAAAATCCCATCAATATAAAACAGAAAATAGGTTACCTGCCCGAAGCCAATCCCCTGTATCCTGATATGTATGTTCGTGAGTACCTCAATTTTGTTGCGGGCGTGCACAAGATCAGTAACCGTAAAGAAGCAGTTGAAAAAGTAATCACCTTAACGGGCTTAACGGTTGAATCGAAAAAGAAGATAGGGCAATTATCGAAAGGGTATAAACAACGTGTGGGACTTGCAGCTGCCTTAATACATGACCCCGAAGTGTTGATACTGGATGAACCTACCAGTGGCCTCGATCCTAACCAGATTATTGAAATACGCAATGTGATCAAACAACAGGGGCAAAACAAAACCGTTTTATTTTCTTCCCATATTCTGCAGGAGGTAGAAGCCATCTGCGACCGGGTCATCATCATCAATAAAGGTAATATTGTGGCCGATGATACTTTGGCGAATTTGCAAAAGGGAAAGAAAGAAAAACATGTGGTCACTATACAATTTAAAGAACGGGTTGATAAAAATATATTTGCGCAACTACAATACGTGCAGCAAATGGAACAACCCCAGACCACTGATTTCAAATTTGCAACGACGAATCCCGAATCAATCCGCAAACAACTACTGGAATTATCTGTGAAACATAACCTGAATATTGTTTCACTGCAAACAGAAGGGCATAGTTTAGAAGAAGTATTCCGATCATTAACCACTAATACAGCTACCTAATATTATGGCCATGCTGCCGGGAATAGATATCCCCGTTTCCATACAAAAAACTTCAGCAACAGCAGACCTGCAATGGTGCGCCGAACTTATGGCAACAAATGAGCCCTGGATTACTTTGCAAAGGAATTATGAAGATTCACTAAAACTGCTTCAAGACCCGATTAGTGAAGTATATCTTTTACAAGCCGATCAACATCGAATCGGATTTGTGATGATTAAAATGAAAGGTAGCTTTACCGGATACTTACAAACGATCGTTATTTCTGAACAGGTAAGGGGTAAGGGGATTGGTGAAGCAGCCATCAGGTATGTAGAGGAATTGATTTTCGAGTCAAGCCCGAATGTGTTTATTTGTGCCTCATCATTCAATATTGGTGCGCAAAAACTATATCAGAAACTGGGTTATGAGGTGATAGGTATATTGAAAGACTATATTTTAAAGGGCCATGACGAAGTATTTATGCGTAAGACAAGGGCCCCTCTCCACGATTTCAAAAACAAAAGCCGGTAAATGCTTAAATTGCGGCCTTATAGGTAAAACCATAGTATCTCAACAAACAAACCATAACCAAACAAGCAACCGATCATGAGTTACATTATTGAAGTACATGCCAGACAAATATTAGATAGCCGCGGAAACCCTACTGTTGAAGTAGATGTGTTAACCGACGACGGTGCATTGGGCCGTGCTGCCGTACCAAGTGGTGCCAGTACCGGTATACACGAAGCAGCAGAACTGCGTGATAACGACAAAAAGAAATATGCAGGTAAAGGCGTATTAAAAGCCGTTAAGAATGTAAATGATATTATTGCTGAAGCTATTGTTGGTTACGATGTAGCACAACAGGCCGCCATTGATGAAACAATGATTGCATTAGATGGCACTCCTAACAAAACCAAATTAGGCGCCAATGCCATACTGGCCGTTAGTATGGCCGTTGCCAAAGCTGCTGCAGAAGAAGCAGCCCTTCCCCTGTTCAGGTATATCGGTGGTACCAATGCGAAAACATTGCCTATGCCCATGATGAATATCCTCAATGGTGGTGCCCATGCCGATAATAAAATTGATTTCCAGGAATTCATGGTTATGCCCGTTGGCGCCACTTCTTTTAGTGAAGGCCTTCGTTGGGGTGTTGAAATTTTTCATGTATTAAAAAGTGTATTGAAGAAAAAAGGTTTCAGTACCAATGTGGGAGATGAGGGTGGTTTTGCCCCCAATATCCAAAGCAATGAAGAAGCCATTGAAACGGTTTTGGAAGCGATCTCTGCTGCAGGGTACAAAACCGGCTCACAGATCGTAATCGCTATGGATGCGGCCAACAGTGAGTTATGGGATGCCAAAAAGAAAAAATATGTTTTTCATAAAAGCAGTGGTAAAGTAATGGGCAGTGATGAACTGGTTAAGTTCTGGGAAAAATGGGTGAAGCAATACCCCATCGCTTCTATTGAAGATGGTATGGCCGAAGATGACTGGAATGGATGGAAAGCACTTACCCAGGCCATTGGAAGCAAATGCCAGATAGTTGGGGATGATTTATTTGTAACCAATGTAGACAGGCTGCAAAAAGGTATTGATAAAGGAATTGCCAACGCTTTACTGGTGAAAGTAAACCAGATTGGTACCCTTACTGAAACCATTAATGCGGTTACCATGGCACAGCATAATGGATACAATACTATTATGAGCCATCGCAGCGGTGAAACAGAAGATACTACGATTGCCGACCTGGCTGTTGCGCTCAATTGCGGACAGATTAAAACCGGTTCCGCTTCGCGTACCGACCGTATTGCCAAATACAACCAATTAATACGTATTGAAGAAATGCTGGGAACCACAGGTGTTTATCCGAAGGGGAAGATCAAGTTTGGGGGGAAGTAGTGAATAGTGAGTGGTGAATAGTGGGTCGTGAGTTGTGAAAGAAAACTCACCACTCACTATTCACCACTCACGTTCTTCACACCTGTTGATTAGTTTATAGCTGGCAGGAATTACTTTATTTCTAATTTTATCCAGTATCCATTTCAAATCATGAAAAAAGTAGCCTCCATCATCACTAATAAATACCTGCTGGCTTCCGGCTTTTTTGTGGTGTGGATGTTATTTTTCGACCAACGCGACTTCTTTCAGCAGCGCGACAGGGGGGATGATCTGAAGAAACTGGAGGCAAAAAAGCAGTATTACGTTCAGGAGATTGAAAAAACGCAAAAGGAACTCACCGACCTGCAAAGCAACCCCGCTGCCCTTGAAAAATTTGCCCGGGAGCATTACCTGATGAAAAAAGATGGGGAGGATATTTATATCATAGAAGATTCTGTAACTCCGGGGAAATAAAAATCTCCCAAAATCGTTGGCCCTACTTTTACCGGTTTCTAACAATAATCGACACTAATCCCCGTTTTATAACAGCACCGTATCCTCTTATATTAAGTGGTAATCCTGTTATGAAAAAATTCAAAGAAGAGGATCTGATCTTGTACTTATACCAAGATTGTTCCCCTAAAATGGCCGCAGCCATCGAAGAGGCTGTAAGCAATGATCTGGAACTGAAAGACCATTTACAGGTTTTGCGCCGTACCATACGGCAATTGGACAAGCTAAAGCTTACATCTCCTTCCAAACAATCTATCAAAGCTATTTTGAAGCATGCCGGGAGTGCATTCGATAAAAAATAGTTAGGCTTTGTGTTACTGAAAACTTCAAAAAAATCCCACCCACTAACAGAATTTCGAATAAATTTATCTTTACTAAAACCAACGCTATGAAATCTGCCTTCAGTAAAGTATTGTGTTTAGTTCTCAGTGCTATGACTGCTCTGGGCGCAACAGCACAACCCGCCGGGAAAGTACACGAAACACGGATGGTTAAAAGCACGATAATGGGTAAAGATGTCCGCTACTCGGTTTACCTGCCCGCCGATTACGAAACTTCGGAAAGGAAATACCCGGTAGTATATCTTTTACATGGATACACGGATGATAATACCGGCTGGCTGCAGTTTGGTGAGATTAACCGGTATGCCGATAAAGCCATCGCCGATGGAACCATTCCGCCCATGATTATTGTAATGCCTAATGGTGATTCAAGCTGGTATATTAATTCGTATGATGGTGCGGAAAAATATGAAGATTTTTTTGTGAAGGAATTCATGCCGTATATCGAAAAGAATTATCACATCAAAGCAGAGAAAAAATACAGGGGTATTGCGGGGTTATCTATGGGTGGGTATGGTACCCTCATCTACGCTTTAAAATACCCGGAACTGTTTGCCGCCGCTGCCCCGCTTAGTGCTGCTGTATTTGATGATGATGCAGTTGTAAGCTCACCGGAAAGCAACTGGACAAGAACATTCGGCCAGTTATATGGCAGAGATCTGAAAGGAAAAGACAGGTTAAGCAAAAGCTGGTACGATAATTCTGTTCTTAAAATAGTTGAGACAAAATCTGCGGATGACCTGAAAAAAGTGCGTTACTGGATTGATTGCGGGGATGATGATTTTTTAACGAAGGGCAATTGCCTTTTACATATTGCATTATCAGAAAAAAGGGTACCGCACGAGTACCGTGTTCGCGATGGCGCACATAACTGGACGTATTGGCGTACCGGTATTACCGATGCTTTGAAATTTATCGGAGATAGTTTCCACCAGTATTGATTGTAAGGAATGACGGATAGGTGATTTTTTTTGAAACACCTGGTTTTATAGGTTAAATGCAAAGGCATATGTAGAATCTGTTTTTCTATTTTACTGACTAATGTGCTCATGTGTTTCAAAAAACAAATAAAAGCAACAGTTTAGAATGACCAAGAAACAGCGTTACGATTTTGTGCTCGATTATTTTCAGAAGAATGTGCCAGATGCTGAAACAGAATTGTTGTACGATAACCCATACCAATTATTAGTAGCAGTTATTCTCTCCGCCCAATGCACAGATAAACGGGTAAACCTTACCACACCTGCCATCTTCGCAAAATATCCTGTTCCTGAGAAAATGGCGAAGGCAACTGTTGCCGAACTGTTTCCTTTGATCAGAAGTATTTCTTACCCTAATAATAAAACCAAACACCTGATTGGGATGGCCAATATGCTGCTCGATAAATTCGGCGGCGAAGTGCCAATGACGGTTGAGGAGTTAGTGCAGTTGCCCGGTGTAGGCCGGAAAACCGCAAACGTAATTACCAGTGTGGTTGATCAGCAACCCAACATGGCCGTTGATACACATGTATTCAGGGTGAGTAAAAGAATTGGATTGGTGAGTCAAAAAGCATCTACGCCTTTGGCGGTTGAAAAAGAATTGATTAAACATATTCCGCAAGCGTTGGTGCATAAAGCACATCACTGGCTTATCCTGCATGGCAGGTATGTTTGTTTGGCCCGTAACCCGAAATGTGCCGTCTGTGTATTGAAAGAATGGTGCAATTATTACAGCAAGATTGTGAGTGGCGAATAGTGAGTAGTCAGTAGTATGTTGTCAGTATATACTCACCACTCACTTCTTTTTCCCTTTCACCAAATAATACGAATCATCAATAAATCCCTGTAATTGTTTATTGCTTAAACTTCCATCTACGATGATGGTATTCCAGTGTTTTTTATTCATGTGATAGCCGGGGAGAATGCTGTGTGGGTATTCTTCACGCAGTTCAACGGCTTTATCCGGATCGCATTTTACATTGAATTGCAAAGGATGACTGTCGAGCCCGGTAAGTAAAAACACTTTGGCGTTCACTTTAAATACCAAAGTATCCGGGCCGAAAGGAAGGGTTTCCTCGGCATCGGGTTTGGATAAACAATAGTCTCTCAGCTGTTCAATATTCATATGGCCGACATAAAAAAACCTGCCGTTTTACAAGCAGGTTTTATCGAAAAATTACATCATTTTCTTAATCACATCTACCAACTCACCTTTCGTAATCGGTATACCCATTACTTTATTATAAGGTTTCGCATCAACCAAATATTGATCGCGAATAATCTTTACCAATTGCCCGTTATTGATCTCAGGTATTAATACGTGTTCAAAATTTTTGATGATCTCACCCAGGTTTCTCGGAAATGGACGTAAGTAACGGATATGCGCATGGCTCACGGCATGGCCCTCGGCCTGCAATTGCAATACGGCACTTTTAATGGCACCATAAGTTGAACCCCATCCGATAACCAATACTTTTCCTTTTTCGGGGCCACTGTCTATTGTTTGTAAAGGGATATAATCTGCGATCTTATCAACTTTTGCCTGCCTGATATTTACCATGTGCTGGTGGTTCTCCGGCTCGTAGTTGATATTGCCGGTTACATCCTGTTTTTCCAATCCACCAATACGGTGCTCCAATCCCGGTGTTCCCGGAATGGCCCATGGACGGGCTAATTTCTTGTCGCGGCGGTAAGGTTCGAACTTGGGTTCATCCTCATCCAATCCTTGTTTAAAATTAACGGTAATAGGTTGCAGGTCTGCCGAAGTAGGAAATTTCCAGGGTTCGGCACCATTAGCAATATATCCATCACTCAATAAAATAACCGGTGTCATGTGTTGTACAGAAATACGGGCTGCTTCATACGCCACATCAAAACAATCGCTTGGAGTAGAAGAGGCAATGATAGGCATGGGGCATTCGCCATTCCTGCCATGGTAGGCCTGCATCAGGTCGCTCTGTTCTGTCTTGGTAGGCAAACCGGTTGAGGGCCCGCCACGCTGTATATTGATGATGAGTAAAGGTATTTCCAACATCACCGCCAATCCCATGGCTTCTGTTTTTAAAGCCATACCGGGTCCGGAAGTGGCTGTTACACCCAATGATCCGCCATAACTCGCACCGATGGCTGCAGCAATAGCGGCGATCTCATCTTCTGCCTGAAAGGTTTTTACACCAAAACTTTTGTATTTGCTCAGTTCATGTAAAATATCGGAGGCAGGTGTTATAGGATAAGCGCCGAGGAAAATAGGAAGGTTACTTTTTTCAGAAGCGGCGATCAATCCCATAGCCAAAGCCTGGTTACCCATGATACTGCGGTACAAGCCGGGGTTCATTTTGGCTTTCTCTACTTTATACCTGGTAGTAAAAGTTTCTGTGGTATCGCCATAATTATAACCCGACTGCAATACTTTAATATTACTCTGCAGAATGATCTCTTTTTTACCAAATTTTTCTTTCAGGAATTCGATCGTATTGTCGAGGCTACGGTTATACATCCAGTAGATATAACCCAGTACAAACATATTCTTGGCACGGTCACGCTCTTTGTTACCCAGTTCAGTAAAGTCTTTCAGCGACTCGCGGGTGAGTTTGGTTACATCTATTTTTATCACTTCATAACTATCGAGGCTGCCATCTTCCAATGGGTTGATACCATCGGCATAATTGGCTAAGCGCAGGTTCCTTGCATCAAAACCTTCAATATTCACGATAATCTTACCACCTGGTTTGATGGCATTGAGGTTTACTTTCAAGGCTGCCGCATTCATGGCCACCAGCACATCTGCAATATCTCCCGGTGTGAACACCTTATTGGAAGAGAAATGCAACTGGAAACCACTTACACCCGGCAGGGTGCCTATCGGGGCACGGATTTCTGCCGGAAAATCGGGAAAGGTTGCCAGGTCAATACCCAGCATAGCTGTGTTATTGGTGAACTGTTGTCCGGTCAATTGCATCCCATCACCGCTATCGCCTGCAAACTTGATCACTACGTCCTGTAAAAGTTCTTCTTTAGTATTCATCGAGAAGTTAGTTGTGTTGCGAAGGTAATATAACAGCGGCATCCTGAATACGCATTTTTTCAGTTGTTAAAAACAGGGGATTTTTATTGAAAGAATACCCGGATTCAATACCGGGTATACCTAATAGCTATATTTACCTGAAATTGCATTGCTTACCATGACAGGTGAAAAAACAAAGTATATGTTTGGATGTATATGGATAATGATCTACGGTTGTTTGATAGGCTGTAGTACTGCCCCAGGGACAGGAAAAGTGCCGAATGATTCAACAAAAACCCCTGCCACCCATCTGCAGCAGACGATTGATAAATTTGCCCGTCAGCCCTTTGTGTATGACAGCACCAAAAAATACGTTTACCTCAGTTTCGATGATGGCCCGCAACCCGGCACCATGGTTTGCTATAATCTTTGCCAGCAGGAGGGGATAAAAGCAACTTTTTTCATGGTGGGACTGCATACCGCCCGAAAAAGCGATGGTAAAAAGATAGTGGCCATGATCAGGGAAAGTTACCCGCAGATACTGCTGGCCAACCACAGCTATACCCATGCAAATGATAAATATCATTTTTTTTACGAACATCCTTTAATGGCCGAACAGGACTTTTACAAAGCGCAGGATTCTTTGCATGTACCTTATAAGATAATCCGCTTACCCGGCAACAGTGCCTGGGCGAGAGAG
>JANXUL010000227.1 GCA_025356235.1 Bacteroidota bacterium | reverse complement strand
CCCGGTAAGCTGGAATGTTGACAGGAAATCAACTTTTGTAAGATTAAGTAATATTAGCCTGGCTTATAACGTACCTGCCGAAATAGCACATAAATGGAAAATCGAGGGTTTAAAAGCATATATCAATGTAGTGAATGCTGCAGTGTTTTCATCTTGGAAATTCTTTGATCCAGAATACCATGGAACCGGTTCAGGCAATTTGCCAACCAATTCAACACCTGTTCCACTAACATTCAATTTTGGTTTAAACGTAACATTATAAGATAACCCTATTAAAAACAGAAGAAATGAATAAGATTTATAAAAATGCTTTTCTGCTATCGGTTATCATAATAACTACGATGGCTTTGAATAGCTGTAAGAAAGACTGGCTTACGCCAAAACCGCAATCTATCTACTCGCCGGAAAATACACTGGTTGATCTTGCCGGATTTAATGCAGCCCTTGCCGGTTGTGCACTAAACCTGAGAACAGAATGGTATGGAGATGGCGCCCCTATCATCACGGAATTGCTTTTTTCAGAAGTATCTGTTGAAGGTGATGATGATAAAGCAGGACCTGCCCAAAATATGAACCTCCAGATCAGGCCCGATGCACAGTTGAATAATGTGGATTTTAACAGGATCGGATGGTTTTGGAAAGCCGAATATGTAGGCATCCGCGAGGCAAATACCATTATTTCCCGTTTACCCGGTGCTACTGCCATTGCAGATGGAGATAAGAATATCATCCTGAGCAAGGCTTATTTTTACAGGTCATATGATTATTACCGTTTAACCCACCAGTTTGGTGATGTTCCATGTCCTACTAAGGAAATAACTTCTGCCAAAACAAATTTTGTATCCGTTAAACGTGAAGTAATTCTTGCCCAGATGAAAAAGGATCTCGAATTCGCGGTTCAATATGTTCCATGGAATTCAGACAAAGGTGATGTAAACAGGGGAGCCTGTTACCATTTACTTGCCAAAATAAATCTTGCTTTAGGTCTGTTTGATGAGGCGATTGCCGCATGCAATGCAGTAATTAATCAGGGATCTTACAAATTAATGAACAGTCGGTTTGGAGTGGACGCAGGTAATCCTGTCAAAAATGTTACCTGGGATCTGCACCGCCCTGATAATAAATCTGCTGCAGTTAATACAGAAGCTTTGTTTAATGTAACAGATCGTGTAGGAACCCCAAGTGCTTTTATTGCTTCCATGCTGGATGGCGGAACCGGGGGAACTCCAGGGTCGCAGATTATGCGCCAAACGGTTCCTTATTTTTCTGGTGGTATCAATACACCAGCTCTCAAAGCGGGTTTTGTACCAACCGTAGGTGTTCAATATGATTTGGTAAGTCTTTATGGCCGTGGAATCGGGCGTTGCCGCAGTACCCCTTATCATTATAATGATATCTGGGATGATCCTAAAGACCTGCGGCACGACTCTACCTCCGGTAATTGGTTATATCCGGAAAATATGACCTATAATAACACTGCTCTTAAAGGAAATGATACTGCTTATGGATTGAGGTTCAGGTTATATGGCCCAACTGGTACACTTTTATGTCCCGATACCTTACGGAGATGGTTCCCATGGCCGCATTATAAAATTTATATACCGGATACAGAAAACAGCCCGATGCGGGGCGGACATTCCGACTGGTATGTAATGCGCTTGGCAGAGACCTACCTGCTGCGTGCAGAAGCGTATATGTGGAAAGGAAGTTCTCAGGCTGCTGCCGATGATGTTAATGCGGTAAGAACAAGAGCAAAATGCACACCATATACTGCAGCACAAATGAGCATCGGAACCATTCTTGATGAAAGAGCACGTGAACTGTATTGGGAAGAAGGCCGTAAAACTGAATTAACGAGGATCTCATACATTTTTGCCAAAACAGGCCAGCCTTACAACGGTAAAACATATACTCTGGCTAACTTTTCTACCTCAAATTTCATGGTAGACCGCATCCTTGAAAAGAATCTTTTTTATAGGACGGGCTATACAACCATGCATGGAGACCAATTTACTATGAGTCAGTACCACGTATTATGGCC
>JANXUL010000195.1 GCA_025356235.1 Bacteroidota bacterium | reverse complement strand
CAGCACTTGTAAAGTATAGGTATTCAGGTTGAATAATTCTACCGAATTACCCGCCACATTTGCTGATTCTACTATATATGAGAGATAATCACTTTTTTTGTTAAAAGCATACTCAGTTACATTTCCGATAGTATGCGTTGTATTATCATTCATATTTTTAACCAGTAAAACACTACCCTTGTCTTTATTTTCTTTAGGAGGAGCCAGGTATGCGGCTAAAAACTTTCCGTTGCGTGAAAAACCAAAGCGTGTGGTATTTTGTATCACTTCTTTTTTACCAGTTTCTAAATTCAGTATACCCATTTTATATTCGATGGGCTTGCTTTGATCGCGCAGCTTTTCGGCTTCTTTAAAAGGCAGGCCAATACGGTAAGCGATCCATTTATTGTTCTTTGAGAATTCAGGTTGGGAAGCGAATTCTATTTTATATACCTTATCAGAATTCCGGTTCATTACATACATAGTATCATTGTCTTCCTGAACTACTATTTGATAAGCTATCCATTGGCCGTTTGGAGAGAGGTCGTTTGCGCCGATTGACTGCCATTTACCATAATCTTCCCATGTCAGATTTTTCTTTTGTTGTGCATCTATTGCAGTGGCGCAAAGAAATAAGCACAGTAACACATAAAATGTTTTTTGTAACATATCAGTTAGTTTGCAACAAGATATGTAAAAAACTGATTGTGCCATAACAGTAATGAACTTTTGGTGATGAATGTGCATGGGAATCAATGCGTTAATTATTATAAAAAAGAGTTATTCACATTTAGATACCCGGGGGCAAAGGCTATTGCAAATGCCAACTCATCTTTCTATTTTGTCAGGTCATATTTTATTTACCCTCAAAACGATTGCTATGAACACACAAAAATTTCTTATTTCCGGTATTATCGGAGGAATTGTTTCATTCTTCGCAGGTTTTCTGATCTATGGTTTATTACTGATGGATTTTTTTACTAAAAATGCCGGAACTGCAACGGGTACTATGAAGGCCCAGGCCGATTTTGTTTGGTGGGCCTTGGTGGCAGGATCTATCTGCCAGGGATTATTGTTATCCTACATTTTTAACAAGTGGGCTAACATCAATTCATTTGGAGCGGGGGCAACTGCCGGTGCCGTTATCAGCTTTTTTGTAACAGCAGGATTTGACCTGACGATGTTTGCTACCAGTAATTTATCAACCTTAACCGGAACGTGTGTTGATATTATTGCCGGAACGGTGATGGGCGCAATTGTAGGAGCTGCTGTTGGAATGGCAAATGGAATGGGAAGTAAGAAGGCCGTTTAACATCAGGTCTGTAATATATTAAAAGAGCGGCCTCTGCGCCGCTCTTTTGATATATACTCTATGGATACTTGCTCAGAAAAAATAAGAAATATTTATTTAACCACCCGCTGCCATGTTTGCAGTAATTGTGTACCTGCTGCTGTTGCACCGGAAAGCCTTACTTCATTATTTGTAATAACAGTAAGCGTAGCAGCTTTATAAACAATAGAACTGTTACAACTGTTGACTAAATTGCTAATGGTAAAACTGCCATTGTTGGCCGTGATGCTTTTCCATAAAACATCATTCGCCCTTACACAATAGGTGTTGTTTTGAAGGGTAGTAATGGTTCCATCACCTGCAATAGGGTAAACAGTGATCGTTGTTCCTACCAGTGCATTATTATCGCTACTTGATTGCATTTGCCAATTCCCGTTTAAAGAAAAAACGCCCCCCGTTGTGTTTGTTGGCAGGCCTTTCAATACATCACAGCCCGTAAGGATAAACAGGGTAAGGCAGGTTACAGCAAAGCGGATACATATTTTTTTCATATTCTTTTTTTTAAATGATTAGATAGCTTGTTGGCAAGCGGTATCAGGTTTCTTTGTCCTTGGTATTTTTGATGAGGCTGATACCCGCAACGAAAAATATAGCTCCCAGTACGCCAAACATAATAATGGACTTAATGTTTTTTTCGCCATTGCCATTATTCATAAAAGTAGCGCCTGCATAAATCAATCCTACTATTCCGAGGATGGAGAGAATGATACCCAATATTCTTTTTTCCATAAATAGGTTTTTATTTATGCATAGTTACCTGCCTTTTTTATGTAAACTGTTACAGTATTTTAGTATTCAGTTGCATAATTCACAGATAGAAACCGGTTGACGGAGATATAAATAGCAAATAACCAGTGTTATGTTAATCGTGAGTTGCCAGTGGTGAGTAAGTTAATTGGGTTACCTGTAATCACTCACTATTGACAACTCACAATTCATAAAATAAGCGGTAGATTAAGCTTAACATAACACTAGCGGTTGGCCTCACTGATCCAGTGAAACTGTTTGTCTGCCAATTGAAAATGGTGCCTGCTTTTTTTGAGTACCACATATAAAGAATCTGTTTTACGGGTTCCCCAAAGTGTAAGGGTATTACTGTCGGGCATTGCATAGTGAAACGAAATCATAGCATCCTTATCCGAAGCGAATTTTTTAAATACGATGGTTGTATGGGTACTGTCTGGAATGAAAGTAAAATAGCCACGCCTGTATCGTTGCCTGAATGCGGTATCAGTAGAGCCCACGCTGGCCAGGCCGCCTTTTTCAAAAATGATATCCTTCCAACGTAGTGTATCGGTAATCAATGCGGGAATGGTATCCTTATTTACTGCAAAAATACTCACATCATATATGCCCGGACTGATCGGCCTGGTATTGGATTCTTTTAATAGTGATTGATACCATCCCCTTGTGGTATAGAATGGCATAACCACAAATATGGCAATGAATGCCAGCTTCAAAACTATCCGGGTTCTGCGCATCCATTTTTCGGGAAAAGAAATATGATGTATTGTATTAGCATCGACAGAACGGTTGAATATAAAGAAATCAACCAATCGCTTACAATCATTATATAACAGGTAACAGCAATAAATAACGAGGTGGATAGAAAATATTTTTACCGGGATATCATAACACAAATTCAAGACCATTACATTGGTAAATACGGCTAATGCTACACATAAACCCAGGGTAATGGTTTTGCGGTTGAGCAATAATACACCGGCCAGTATTTCCATGGCTCCCGAGAACATTTCGTAAGGCGTGGAATAACCTATAAAAAGCCATGAGAAACGCATGGGTAAAAAATCCCCCAAAGGTGTAGCTAACTGGCTCTGGTTGGGAAAGGGCATTTGCAAAGCATACCATTTATCAATACCATACACAAAGCACATGGTAATGAGAAAATACCTTACAAAAGTGGAGAGCCAATAATTGGCCTGTATATAGCTTTTGCGTTTTTGATCAAGCATGCTCCATACCAGGCAACCTGCCAGGGCAAGTAAAAGATAGGTGAACACCATTTCCCAATTGAATGAGGTATCCCCGCTGCCGTTGTTTACGATCGTTGTTGCCGGAAAATGAAACCAATATTTATTGAATAACTTCACGATCCATTCAATGGCATTCTGGTAATAGGCTGTCAGGTAACCAAGCCCGGGAATCGTATTATCTAACCATGTCCAGGGCGTTATATTAAACAGGAAATAAATGCAGAAAAAACGAAAAGCTACTTTTTGCAGGATTGTCCAGTTAGCGGATGCCGGTTGGGTAGTTTGTGTCATCATAACAGTTTTGGTATAATGAATATAATGTATATTATTTTGTTTAACTTTTTCGGTAATTTTTACATGATTCCTACATTTCCGCTGCAGCTTTATAAATAATCTTATCTTCCGAAATATGCAAGCGAAAAAAGACTTCATCCATGCCACCTATTCAGAGCCTCACAGGATAAGGACCAAGGAGATATTGAAAGAGTTCCCGGGTATGCGGAAGTTGATTGGCAAGAACCCCTTAACCATATTTGCTATTGTGGCTTTGGTTGCTTTTCAGTTGGTATTGTGTTGGTTATTGTCCGATCAATCGTGGTGGCTGGTGGTTGGGGCGGCATATATATTAGGTGCATTTGCCGATCATGCGCTGTTTGTGATGATACATGAATGTGCCCACCGGTTGATTTTTAAAACCCATAGTGCCAACCGGTTTGCGGGTATTTTTGCCAATATCCCTTTAATATTTCCAAGTTCTGTTTCTTTCGAAACCTATCATATCAAACACCATTCTTTTCAGGGTGTGCATGAGCTGGATGGTGATCTGCCCAATTACTGGGAGGCAAAACTGATCAATAATTTTTTTATCGGCAAAGTAATATGGTTGTTATTTTATCCTTTTTTCCAGCTATTCCGTTTCTCAAGAATGAAGGAGATACAACCTTTTAATAAATGGGTAGGGCTAAACTGGCTGGTTCAGATTGCCGTTATTATGGCTATTTCACTTTTGTTTGGAACGAAAGGTATTTCATTTTTAATACTTAGTTTTTTCTTCTCTGTAGGATTGCATCCTTTGGGTGCAAGGTGGATACAGGAACATTATCTTACCAAGGGTGTGCAGGAAACCTATAGCTATTATGGGGTGTTAAACACAGTAGCGTTCAACGTAGGTTATCACAATGAACACCATGATTTTCCTTCTGTTCCCTGGAACAAGCTTCCACAAATCAGGAAGGATGCACCTGAATTTTATGATACACTTTCTTATCATACTTCATGGACAAAACTTTTTTTCCGGTTTCTTTTTGATAAAGAAATTTCACTCTTTTCACGTATCGTAAGAACCAATAGGGGAAAGGTATCACTGGTAGATGAGTCAAGGCCGGATATTGACATGCTGGGTGGTAAATAGCCATAAATTCATATACATTAACATCTTATTTGCAATTTAATTTGCACAGGAAGTTGCATACGCTTACCTTTGCACCCTGAAACTGAGCTACGATATATAAACAGTCTCATGGGTGATGTAATCTTGAAGTATTCTTCTAACGATTGAATTGGTTTTTTCTCCCTCGTTCCGCTCAGTTAAAATATTGATTAATAAAAAACAGAAATATTATGAAGAGTAATGTAATGCAATCTATTGTCCAAATAGAAGCGAATGACCTGAAAAATTTGGTATCAGAAGTAAAAGAAACTGTAGCAACCGGTCTTATTAAAGTAAACAGTGCAAAATCTACTGTTACTACAACCAGTTTTGGTATTGTAGACCTGTGGAATATTCGCAGAGGTATGAAAACGGCACGCTTAGGAAGCCGCCGTTCTATCTAGTTGATTTTTGAAACCTAAATTTGTAAATCCTCCATCAGTATGGGGGATTTTTTATGCCTTAGAAGAAAGTTTTGTGTGCTATAAAGCAACTTCACCGATTTGAAATGGGCCATGCCCGAAAAAAAGAAAAGAGAAAAAAAACATGTCTATTTTACTAATAGAAAATACATTTTTTTCATACGCCCCATTTCGAGCAAAGGAGCCCTGCAAAGGGCTTCTTTCATTTTAATCGATCAGTTGTTTTTGTAGAATAACCATCCCCCTGAATATTTCTTTCATTTGAGGGAAGGAGAGTGTGAGTCTGCCCGATAGAACATATCCCATTTTCTCATAAAAAGCAATCGCATCTTTACTGCTGTCCATGGCTTTTAGAAAGACTATTTTTTTATTATACTGTACCGCTGTTTTTTCTGCCAACTGCATCAATTTTTTTCCTATCCCTTTACCGGCGGCTTTTTTATGCAGGTAAATACGTTCTATTTCGAGGCTGTTTGCCAGTTCTGTACCTGGTAATATTGCATCCATCCTTATTTTCAGATAGCCCACCGGTTCCTCTCCCTCATACACTATAAAATGCAGGTTACCGGTATCGGCCAGTTCTGTCCTAAGTGTACCGGGATGGTAGGCATACTCATTCATATACCAATCGGCTCCGCCAGGATACCAGAGATGCAGGTAGTATTCTTTGTAAATATTTTTTGCGAGTGCCGATAATTCATCCGCATGGGCGGTAGTAACAGGAATGATTTCCACAATAATTATTTTATACTCCATTCAAAGCCGGTAACACGCGGTATTTGCTCAAATACCTGTCTGAAAGAAGTGGGCGGGATGGCTAATTTTCTCAGTTCGGTATTGATCCATGCACCATCAATGGTGATTAGGGCACTTAAGGTATCGCCATTCTTCCACACCTCATGCACCATAGTCCAGCGGGCTATATCGGTGGTGCTTTTGAGCAGTTTCACATTTACTTCTATGGTATCATTGAAATGAACCTCTTTTTTAAATACACATTCTTCCCTCAATAAGATCGGGCCGATTTTCTGTTGCTGCATGATAAAAGGGGTAAGGCCATTTTCTGTCATGCATGAGATTCTTACAAACGCCCCAAAATCATAATATACCGAATGGCGCAGATGGAAATTCGGGTCGAGGTCACTCCATCTGATTTCTATTTTTTTTGAGTAACTATTCATGTGGTCTTCGGCAACTTTGGTTTTGGGGTAGATTTACCTGTAAATCAAAATTATGGCCGAAAAACAAAAGATCATCTAATTATTTGATGCCCGTATAGGGTGAAGGGTCAAATAAAGGCAATATCAATGTTCAATCTGTTGAAAGTAAAGGGACGGTGTTTACTTTGCAGTTTTAGTTATTTCAAGAATATTGAACAAAGAATATCGAATGGCGAAGTGAAAACTACCATCTTTATTGGTTTTTCCTGATTCGATATAGAGGATACCTTACCCTTTTACCAATTTTCTTCCCACCTCAGCCCTTATTTGGATGCCCTATTTTTTTTCTGTCACCGAAAGGATATATTTGAAATAACATATTCTTGATTTTAACCATCAATCGTGGTATGAAAAAAAATTCTGTCATCATTTTTATTATCGCAACCGTAATGGTATTTTCTTATGGTAGTGCTGCCCTGAATGCAGCAAGCCGTAACTGGGCAGCTAAAGTTAATTATGAGACAGATATTGCGGCCTTGTTACAGGCGAAATGCACACCTTGCCATTTCCCCGATAAAGGCGGGAGAAAAAAGCGACTTGATACCTATGCTTCGGCAAGCGGACAGATTATTGAAATCCTCCGCCGAATTCAATTAAATCTTAACAAGAAGGGCTTCATGCCTGACAAGCGCGTTAAATTATCCGACAGCACAATTGCCATTTTTAAACAATGGCAGACCGATGGGTTACTTGAGAAGTAATAACAGAGAAGGGATACATCTCTATTTAAACATATTGCACTTTGGTGCTTCAGTGGGTATTATCACACAAAGTCACTAAGGCACCGTTTTATTTTTATAAAATTATAACAAGAAAGAATTTTTGCCAGGCATGATAACCAGGATTAATCTTTCAACACAGTTTTCATTTTCTCTTTTGCTTCTACAGATAAAACAGCCTGTTCTTGCCCGTGTTTGGCAGTAAATCCTATGAAGCTGGTTTGCTGTTCAAATTTGCGACACAGGCTGCAAATGGTGAGGTGACCGCGCAGCTTGAACCCTTCAAGCCAGGATAGCTTATTCTCCTCCTTTTTGGAGAGTAGATACGTGGCTTTTTTACAACTGATATTCAAAAGGTTCATCAAGGTTATTTTAAGTTGATCCAGTTTTTTTCCAAACAGGTACGCAATTGCAATTTCGCCCGGTGGATCAATACCCAGTAATTAGACGAAGTGATACCCAAAGCCTTACATATCTCAGTAGAATCAAGGTCTTCGAGGTATTTCATAACAAACACGGACTGCTGTATCTGCTGGAGTTTTTTCTTGCAGCTTTCCAATACTTTATAAAATTCTTTATTATCTATTGCCTGCTGGTAATCAATGCCCCAATCTGCGGGCTTGTCTTCTTTTGTCCAGTGCTCAGCTTCATCAAAATAGCCATCTGTATGGTCATTCTGCGACATTGGCTGAACAATATCCCTTGCTTTTTTCCGGTAATAGTCAATGATCTTATTCTTACAAATGGTATATAGCCAGTTTTTTTCAGAAGCCTCTCCTTTATAAGATTCACGGGCTTTCCAGGCACTCAGAAAGGTTTCCTGAACGATATCTTCCGCCAGCGCCGAATCGTTCACACGGGGTAGGGTGTAGCTGTATAAAGCATCAGCATACTTATTGATCCACTGATCCGGGTTAAGAGTAGTTTGGTCCATGGTTACTGATAAAGAGGGTGAATGTACAAAATTATAAAAGCCAACCAAGTTTGTGTTCAATTAACCTGTGTACGCTAAGGAATTAGGGTTTGGTTTAACATTATTTTGTAAATATTTTATATTAAATCATATAAAGCGTATGAGTTGATGTGGGAATTATGCAAATTTTTCACATAAATGTGTAACCACATAGCAGTTGATTGTTTGCAACTTTGGTTAATATTTTATGGAAACAGATATGGTTATTTCAATCCTTGTAATGTTTGCTGTAGTCTTGATATTGCGTTTTTTGTATAGGCTCAGTAAACAAGAGCCGGAGTTACGGGAAACCATGGACTCTGGACACACGAGTGATCCTGTTCCTGTGAACGAATAAGTCTTAATTCTTTTCATATAGCAGTTAGTTTTGGTTCAACCCCTGTTTCTACAGGGGTTCCTTTTTGTGGGTAGCCAGACAAGAAAGTTTTATACAAAAAAGAAAGAGCAATAGCAAATGGTTTATTGAAGAACACCGGAAATCGCCCGGTAAAGGCATATCTGGCCGGAAGCACATTTTTAGCAGCCGGAATATTCACTTATGTTTGTATGCATGCAAGTATTTACTACCCCCAGCCGCATTATTATTACCTGTCACAAATGGTTATCACCTGCTTTACAGACCGAGGTAGCTGAATTGGGGTTTACCGTTACCCGTTCGTTTCAGACCGGGGTAGAATTACAGGGAACAGTGCAGGACTGTATCCGCTTAAACCTTAACCTGCGCTGTGCAAGCCAGGTAATGTATTCCCTGAAAACCTTTACCTGCAATAGCCCTGATGAACTGTATGATAACCTCCTTACCCTTCATTGGGAAAAACTGATAGATCCCGATGGGTATTTTTCAGTTACGAGTAATGTTTACCATACTTCCATCCAAACCAATCTTTTCGCCAATTTACGGGTTAAAGATGCCATTGTTGACCGGATGCGGAACGAAACGGGTAAACGCCCCTCTACCGGTTCAGAGCAATCCGGGGCAGTTGTGTATTTATTCTGGAAACATGAGGAAGCTGAAATATTTTTAGATACTTCGGGCGAAACACTGGCCAAACATGGTTACCGAAAATTACCAGGTAAAGCACCTATGCTGGAGGCATTGGCCGCTGCCACTATCCTGTCAACCAAATGGAACCGGCAATCGCCTTTTATCAATCCCATGTGTGGCTCCGGTACATTGGCTATTGAAGCCGCATTGATCGCTACCAACCGCAGGCCGGGTTTATTGCGTAGTAATTACGCTTTTATGCATATAACCGGTTATGAAGAAGCCATGTATACCCAGGAAAGGTTGCGCTTAGATGAGCAGGTCAAAGAAGTACCTGATCTGCTGATCATCGCAACCGACCGAAGTGACCAGGCTATCGGTATTTCCAAAACAAATGCTGCGGCTGCCGGGGTTGAAAAATTACTGCAATTTGCCGTATGCGATTTTGAAAAAACAAATGTGCCTGAACACGCAAATGGCATCGTTATGTTCAACCCCGAATATGGTGAACGCCTGGGAGATGAAATCGAACTGAATGCAACCTATGCACAGATTGGAGATTTTCTTAAAAACAAATGCAAAGGGTATACAGGATATGTGTTTACCGGTAACCTCGACCTAGCCAAAAAAGTCCGCTTAAAACCCAGCAGGCGCATAGAATTTTTTAATGCCACTATTGACTGCCGTTTATTGGAATATGAAATGTATGGCGGTACAAAACGGGAGGATAAATAATTCCGCCCTTTTGAACAAAGCGAGAAATGGCAGGTCTTCATAACAGCATTGTTGGTCAGGCGACTAACAATGGCAGAGAGTATGCCTGCTGTCTTTATTCGCTTTCGAATAAGGTGTGCATGCTGTGTATGCACTGTGTTTATGCTCTGTTTATGAAGTGTTTATGAAGTGCCTGTTAAGTCAGATCTCTATAACATCTCTATAAGGTCTCTATAAGGTCTCTGTAGATAGTACCTTTTTTTTCAGATCCGGCAGTATTTCTTTCGAAGAAAAAAACTTATTTTTAGTCATTACCCGTGTATAAACAAAATACATTTTAAAACCGG
>JANXUL010000155.1 GCA_025356235.1 Bacteroidota bacterium | reverse complement strand
ATTAGGGGATTGAGTATCTGAATTTAATCGTCTTCCTTAATTAAATACCGGGCGCTAAAGCACCCGAAGCTTTTCGGGAGAGCTACTTTTATCCACAGCCTGAAGGCTGCGGTAAAGCTGGGGGAATTTCTATTTGTGCCTGAAGGCTGATGTAAGTCACACGAGACATTTAATTTCATCCTGAGCGAAGAAGTAAAAATGAGAGCGTTTACTAACAGCCTGAAGGCTGGGGTAAAGCAGGAGAATTTTCTATTTATGCCTGAAGGCTGATGTAAGTCACACGAGACATTTAATTTCATCCTGAACGAAGAAGTAAAAATGAGAGCGTTTACTAACAGCCTGAAGGCTGCGGTAAGGCGGGAGGGAATATTTATCTCTGTCTGAAGGTTAGCGCAAATGACGAGGTGTATTAGATTTCTCTAATTATATTCATAAAATCATCTAAAGTATATGCACCGGTTACTGAACGCTTTTCATACACCATAAAATACCGGTAATTGTTTCCCGCCTTACCGGCCCATAAATTGCCCAAACGGATTTTTTGTTCTGCATCAAGGTGATCGCCTTTCGTTTCAAGCAAAAGTGTTTTACCGCTTTTTGTCTGGATAATGAAGTCGGGGTAATGATTAATGAAGCCATTGATACAAAAACCCTTTCTTTCAATATTTCGTGTCCAGAAAAGAATACTGTTTAAATTAGCAATTTCATTAATAACCCGCTCTTCAAACCCGTTCATGCCAGCCTCTCTTTCATAGAGTGATTTGGTAATGTCTTTTGCAGTTTCACCAGGAATAACCTGGCCCGGTAATATAAAGGAAGGTTGTACAACAACTTTATCAGTATCTAAAAAATCTTTAAATTTTTGTTCAGCAAAAGCTTCTGATAAAGCCTTTATTTTTGATTTGATTTTATCTACATAACTGAATTCATGGTCTAACAAATCTGTAAACTGTTCCTCAGTAAAATCTGATAAAATCCGGCTGATGTATTTTTCAATTTCTTTATGTGGGATAGGGTCTATTTTTCCAATTAAATCAATAATTCTCCTAGTGAGGTTTTTTACCCGACTGTCTTTTTTTGTAGGGTCGAGGATATAAGCCATGATGCTTTCTTTGATATTACCATCAAGCTTTATAAAAGTAGGGGTGTGGTCTTTTTTGGTGTCATCTAAATCAACTTTGTATAATTCTGATGTAATGCTGTCAAAAGTAATATTGGTATCGGCTTTGCTTAATTGAAAACCTTCCAGCAGATTTTCTTTGTCAAGAACCAGCGTTTCCTCACGCTGGCCAAATATATCATTGGCAGGAACTTTCAGGTAAAACTTAGGAATATGTATTTGCGCTGCCTGCTCTTTGAATAGTTGTTTAATGGTATATGTTTTCACAAGCTGTTGTATTTCGGATGGTAAAGAAATACTGTGGGTTGTTGCCGATTCGGATACCCTCGCTTCAAATGCTTCAGTTTGCCTGATGGCCAAGCTTTCAATTTCTGAAACCTCTCCGGATATTGCCAAAGGTTCTA
The DNA here is from genome assembly GCA_025356235.1 of Bacteroidota bacterium. Taxonomy (GTDB): domain Bacteria; phylum Bacteroidota; class Bacteroidia; order Chitinophagales; family Chitinophagaceae; genus Sediminibacterium. Next base: position 23,231 of record JANXUL010000155.1, on the reverse strand, counting down.
TCAGTGCTACAATTCTCGACATGTCAATATCAGAAGTAATATCGCTTGTTGATGGATCTTCTGTTGCAAAAACCGTGAGCTGTGTCAATGGCTCATTTTGTACTGTTTCTTTCTGGATGTTGCTGTCAGAAATCTTATAATCCTTGTCGCTGAAACCCGCTTTATTCAGGCCCTTTACGATATTGTCAAGCGTATCTAAAAATTTAGAAGAAGCAGTTAATACATAACATAGGTTTAGTAAAGGGAAGGAATGCCTGGCAACATAGGGCTGTCGCAAAACACGACCTAATATTTGTTCCACATCCACGGCAGAAGATTTGTCGGCCAATGATGCGAGTATATAGGCAAAGGGACAATCCCAGCCCTCTTTTAAAGCATTTACAGTGATGATGAATCGCACGGGGCAATCCGGGCTCATCAGATCTTCTGTTTTTATCTCATTGATGTTTGCTGTTTTTATTTTGATCTGTTCGACCGGGATTTTTAATTCAATCAGTTTTTCTTTTAATTTTTCGAATGTGGTATTGTCCTCCGCGTTCCTGGGTTGTGCCTGAAATAATACAATGGGCCTGATATACCTACCACCATTCTTTTGTTCCTCTATTGCCTGTAATTCTAATTTTCGCTGTAACTGTAAAGCAGAATTGATCACTTCTGTTTTGTCGTGATGGTTATAAACGATCACCGGTAACTTTACCATGTTTTCTTTTTTCAGTTCAATGGCATCTACGAAACTGATGATATTACTGTTTTTGCGCGGGGTAGCCGTAAGGTCGAGGATAAAGCAGGGGTTTAAATTGATCAGCATCTCTACACTTAAATCGCTTTCTGCATTATGACTCTCATCAACCACCACTACCGGGTTAAGTGCCTGGATCACACGCATTAAAGAAATGTCCTCATCATTGCCGATCATCGGGCCAAATGATTGAAGGTTGCCGTTTTCCTGGTAAGCTTTTCTGTCTTCTTTATTTCTTGCCCTAAGGCTATCAAAGCTTAATACAAAAATATTCAGTTGTTCTTTTACACTGGTGGGGTTAAACCCACTTCCCTGTAGCAGGGCGGCTTTGTCGAATACGTCTACTTTGTTCAGGAAAAATGTGTTTATTTTTTGACGGTAAGGGTGTGCAGGGTCTTTCAGGTTTTTAATGGTTTGATCAAGAATGGTGATAGACGGTACGAGCCAAACAACGGCCTTGCTTTTATCGTAATCAAATGCATCAAAAATTGTTTTTAAAGCATTGCAGGCAATAAATGTTTTACCGCCGGCAGTAGGCACCTTAATACAAATATGCGGAACCTTTGGAATATTATTTTTATACGGCTCAATAGCATTTCCCGGAAAAGGCTGTAAGGGAGTGGCAGGATGTTTGGTCCAGAAATCATTAAATGATTCTTTCAGGTCTTTTATTTCCTGTATTTTTTCGAGGAACCTTTCAAGGTCAGCGATGGTATCTTGCTGGTATTTTTTTAGTTCCATAAATGATCACTTAAAATTGGGTGATGTCGCGCGGTATTTTTTTGAAAATGATATTCCGCTTCGCCATAAAATCTTTGGTCAGCACACAGTTGTCTGCGTAAATAATATACTGTTCAGCTTTGGTTTGTATACTGCTCAGGAAACCATGATTGAGTGTGGTAATGGTGCCCGGTTCATAAATAAAATAGTAAGCCGTGTGGTTAAATACATCTAACAAATAAGGGTTCTTTGAATGAAGGGTATTGATAAGGGCTGTTTGGGTTTCTGTATAAAAAATATAACGCCTTATTTTTTCAATACCAACGGTTTCATTGAGGGTGCCGTCTTCATTAAAAAGGGGTTCGCCTAATTCATAAAAATCAAAACTGCCGCCGGTGGCTTCTTTATCGGCATACCCGTTCATTACCCGTTTTACCCTTTCGGCGGTAATGGTTTCGGCATACTCTTCCATTTCAATTAAAATAAATTTGCGGGTGCCGCCGTCTTGTTTGTTGAGGTTAAGGACAGCGTGGGCGGTTGTGCCGGAGCCTGCGAAGCTGTCAAGAACGATATCATCATTTGATGTGCAGGTAGTAAAAATTTCACTTAATAAATCGATTGCCTTTGGCTGAGGAAAGTCATTCTTATTTAGGCCAGGAAAAAGATTGCCAAAAGCAGATTGACCTTTTTCTGTATAAAACTTAGAGTCCTGCCAGATTGTAAATAATTTCTTTTTTACATTTTCGCCATCCGTTAAAGTCGCATAACTTTTTCTGTATACTTTCCATTTGCCTTTCGATTTTATAGCAACTAGAAGATAATTATCTTTCTTAGCAAGATCTGTCCCCCATGTCCAACAACCCTCAAATCCATCAGGCCACAAAGGAAATACTGGAATGTTGAATGCAGATGTCTTTTCTAAAGAAACAGTACCTGTATCTGGGTTAATATAAAAAGGATAATAAAGGTTCGGTCGGTTTTGCCTGTTAAACTCCCGGTGCGTATTTCTTAACTCAAGCAATCTATAACGGCCACTGTTATCAACCAATTTATATTCTTTTTCTATCAACGTATCATTTTTTATTACGCTGAAGGAATCTTTTTCTTTTTTTGTTTTGCTGAATATTGAAATATATTCATGGTTAGTACTAAAATACTTATCCTGACTCCTGCCTTTTGGGTTGCATAGCAAAGTTATTTGCGCAATAAAATTATTCTCCCCAAATATCTCATTCATTATAGATCTAAGATGAAACGTTTCTATTTCATCTAACGAAATAAAAATAGCCCCATCATCAGCCAATAGTTTATGCAACAATTTCAATCTCGGATACATCATGCACAACCACTTATCATGCCTGCTTAAATCCTCTCCTTCTTTGCCAACTACTTCATGTAACCATTTTTTTATTTTAGGGTCATTCACATTGTCGTTATACACCCATCCTTCATTTCCTGTATTGTAAGGGGGATCAATATAAATACACTTAATGCGCCCCTCATACTCAGGTAACAATGCTTTTAAAGCTTCGAGGTTATCGCCGTGGATGATCTTGTTACCGCTATGGGTTTCGGTAGCACTTTGGTTGCCCTTATCAAAACCATACTGATGTGCCAACACTTTAAACGGAACGGCAAGGTGATGGTTGATCACCTTGTCTTTTCCTATCCAGTGTAATGTGGGCATCTGTCTTAATCAGTTTAGTTTGGCTGAAGCCTGTCGTTAAACAGCAATTATTTACTTTAAAGACAGTAAATGTATTTAAAATATATTAAACTGTCCTAATAAGACAGTTCAAGAGAGTACAGTTGAAGAAATTTGACTTGTGAAAAAAATCATCGGAGAACGCATACGGAAACTCAGGCAGAGTAAGGACTACACCCAGGATAATATGGCCGCGGAATTAGACATTACCGCCGGCGCCTATGCAAAAATTGAAAGAGGCGAAACAGACCCCTCCGCCACACGCCTGTTAAGAATTGCCGAGATACTTGAAGTAGATGTAATAATTTTTTTTCAAGACAAATACCAACCCTCGCGTGTAGAAGAACCGGTAAAAGAATACGGCTTTGCCACCAAAACAGATATTGAAAACCTTACCCACCTCATTAAACAGCTAAACAGGGAAATTGAAAAACTGAAAACAGAAATGGCCACGGTGAAGAAACAGGGAAGTAAGGGGAAGAGATAGTGAAACTCCTGACAAGTTTCCAAAGCACATCCTAATACCTAAAATATTTACAATTATATACCCTTCCACAACTAAAGTCAATTGAGGAAATTTTTACTCAATATTGAGCCAGCGTTCAAATTGTTATTCCAAGTCCCTTGCTTTTTTTCAACCTAATACTTCGGATAAAACCCTTTTCTGAAAGTTTTAACACTTGGCACCAAACTTGCAATTATACAAATAGCATTTGTTCCCGGAAACTGTTAATTATTATAGACACCGGCTATCATCTGGTTATTTTTCACTGTTTAATAATAAGGCATGTACATTCAAAATTTACAACTGGGTCTGGTAGAAAATATGAGTTATGTAACTGTATTGGCCAATAAAGCTGGGCGTTTGGTATTAAAAGTATTAGATGTGGAAGGCCACATTGCCAAAACGGTGATTGCCACCATCAATGAAGGCAAACAACAACTCGAACTAAACATGGGTGACCTTAACAGCGGCAGGTATGTGATGAATGCATTTAGCGGTGATATTTTTATTAAATCTATACGGTTTATCAAACAATAAGAGGCGGTACCGGGAATTAATAATAGCAAGATTTTTTTTGAAAAATGTAAACAGATAGGGAAACAGGTTTTAATATATCATCAGTCCTTAACCTATATTCTTTTAAAAACAATTGATGTATGCGTAACGGGTCCCGCCAAAGCAGGGCCTATTTTTTTTGAAAAGCCACAACACGCTGTTTCACATTTTCTCTTATGCTGAGGTAATACAGGTTCATATCTGCAATATGATAATTATTGGACCTCAGTAAAAAATTGCCGAAAAAATGCGGCTTATCTGTCCATAATAAACCTTTACCCACATTTGCATTCGCCACTTTTTTTACAGGCTTATTAAAATTTAGTAATACCCCTCCCGTGTTCAATGACCGGTTTGCCAACGGTGAAGCGGCATTCCAGGTAAGCGGATTGGTAACAACTGATATAAATTTTTCCTGCTTAATAAATTCAGGGGTATATCCTTCTTTATATGTTCGCCAGCTACATGCACAACCGGTTTGAAGGGGTGAAGCGCAAAAGGGGATAGTGCTGAAATAATCCGGTTCCAGCGGCATGCCTATCAAATAAGCTACTACCAGGCGGCTTTGTAATGGCTTGCCGTCAAATAATTCTTTCAGCAACCGCTTGGCATGCGTAGTACCCTGGCTATGCGCGGCAATAATTATGGGCCGGCCGTTGTTATTGTTTTGCAGATAGTATAAAAAAGCTGTCTTCACATCCTGGTAGGCCAATTCAAAGGCCGCCCGCGCATGCGTGGTATCATCCGCATTTTTCGGATAATACGCAGAGAGGCTCGCCTGGCGGTATCGAGGAGAGAAAACCCTTCCTGCCGCATTAAAAATACTTGCCTGGAATAAGATGGTGGAGTAATCTGTTTTGGCATTCAAATCAGCATCATCAACAGGGGCATTCCATCCGAATGGTCTTTCTTTTGCGGTGTATGTAGTGGGATGAATAAAGAATACATCGGCCGATGAATCGGGCCGGTAGCCATCCAGCAGGGCACGCGGCACACTGTCTGAAGGATCGTGTTTATAAGGATGAGCGGCCCAATCATCCAAATTACTGTAATCAGGAAGGCCGTCCGGGCTTTTGAAAGTATACTGAGAGGCAAACTGGTGATATCGGTTACTACATGCCATGAACAGTATACAGCACAACAGAAAAACCGGAATATTTTTTTGATTCATCGCCTAAAGTTGATAAAAATTTCTAAGAAACCCATGTTATCTACAGTACATGCTATATCGGAGTTCTTTCGTAATTTTCCAGACGGATTTCGAAAGAAGTATTTTTTCACTTTTAAAACTACCTATCATGGCTATTCCAGTAGTTGATTTAGCAGAATTTTTAAGTGGCGATGCGAAACGCAAGGCTGCTTTTGTACAGGCCTTGGGTGAAGCATACGAAGAAGTGGGTTTTGTAGCGGTTAAAAACCACGGCGTTCCCGATGAATTGATCGCTCATCAATATGAATATGTACAACAGTTTTTTTCCCTTCCACTGGAGAAAAAACTAACTTATGAGATAAGCGGTTTGGCAGGGCAGAGGGGTTATACAAGTTTCGGGCGCGAGCATGCCAAAGGCAGTGAAGCGCCGGATTTGAAAGAATTTTTTCAATATGGGCAGATCGTAGAAGACAATGACCCCATCAAATCCGAATACCCGGAAAATGTATCGGTAGGCGAGATCGGCCCTTTCAATAAAACCCTGTACGATGCCTATCGGAATTTTGAGAAAAGCGGAAAAGCTTTACTGCAGGCCATCGCCCTCTACCTGGGATTGGATGAACATTATTTTGATAAATATGTACAGAATGGCAATTCTATTTTGCGTTGCATCCATTATCCGCCCATCACCCATGAACCCAAAAGTGCCATACGTGCCGAGCAACACGAAGATATCAACCTGATCACTTTGCTGGTAGGTGCTTCGGCAGACGGTTTGCAAATCCTGACAAAACAGGGCGATTGGGTAAACGTTACTTCCTTACCCGAACAGATTGTGGTAAATGTGGGTGATATGCTGCAAAGGCTTACCAATAATAAATTAAGAAGTACCACGCACCGGGTAGTAAACCCTTCACGCGACCTATGGCATACGAGCCGTTTTTCCATGCCCTTCTTTTTGCACCCAAGAAGCGAAATGAACCTGGCGTGCTTAGACAGCTGTATAGATGGGGAACATCGCAAAGCTTACCCAGATGCAACCGCAGGTGAATATTTAGATGAAAGGTTGCGGGAAATAGGACTAAAAAAATAACTGCTGGCCACTCAATGGGGGCAGCTATATTTGATTAAGGAGGAAATAATAGTGTTTCCTCCTTTTTAATTAGGTGCCTGCCTATTTTATGTAAGCAGGTACATCAATTTTAATTAAATTTCAATCTAATCAGTTCCCTATACTCATTGGCACTATTTCGTCATACCCCTTTTCTCCGCGCTGTGTTTTGGCACAGCCTTACCGCTTTTGGTGGGCCGCAGGGTCATATGGGTATGATGATGAAAACCTTTGTTCACCAACGGCACGATGTAACAGAAGAGGAACTGGTTGAGTACAATGGATTTTGCCAGTTATTACCGGGAGCTTCTTCTACGCAAACGCTTACCCTTATCGGTTATAAAAGAGGCGGTATTGCGCTGGCGGTGCTTACGCTGCTGATCTGGATACTGCCTGCCTGTACCATTATGGGTGCCGTATCTTTTCTGCTAGACTATTTTGATGATATGGGTGTAAATACCCAGCTATTCAAATTCATCCAGCCGATGGCCATAGGGTTTATCGCCTATTCTACTTTCCGGATATTTGGCATAGCCATACACAATACCATCACAAGGGTCATATTGATTGCGGCAACAATTGCCACTTTCCTGGCTTTTAAAACACCCTGGATATTTCCGGCATTGATTGTAGCGGGGGGCATCGCTACCAATTTCAGCGACAGGCGTATTCCGCAAAAAGGCGTTCCCCCGAAAAAGATAAAATGGGGTAATATGCTCATATTCCTGGCACTGTTTGCCATTGCCGGATACTTATCAGAGACCGCCAGCAGTCAAAAATGGGCCGCTCAAAAACCTATTAATCTTTTCGAAAATGCTTACCGTTTCGGAAGCCTGGTTTTTGGTGGTGGCGATGTATTAATGCCACTGATGTACGAACAGTATGTTACCCGCCCCGAAACCAAAAGGGTTCAGGAAACCAAAAGGGCCGTGCTTCGACTTAGCCGGGAAGATTTTTTAACGGGCTCAGGTATCGTGCGGGCAATTCCCGGCCCTGTTTTCTCTATTGGTTCTTTTGCTGGTGGAATGGTGCTGCGTGAAGAGGGGCCGGGTATGCAGTTGCTTGGCTGTATAATTGGGATGGTGGCCATCTTTTTACCCAGTGCTTTACTGGTACTGTTCTTTTTTCCGGTATGGCATAACCTGAAAAAATATGCTGTCATTTACCGCTCGCTCGAAGGCATTAATGCGGCCGTAGTAGGTATTATGGCCGGTGCTACCTGTTACCTGATAAAAGATACTTTTCTCAACTCATTGGTGGAGGGCAAAATGATTGGGGTTTGGGACCTCCTCATTGTTGCCGCCACCTTTCTCCTGCTTAACAGTAATCGTATACCTGCACCCTTTATTGTGCTGGGCTGCCTGTTAATGGGATGGTTGCTCTGAGGGGCGTGAGTAGTGAGTATAGGATAGCTTTGCTCCCTTAACACACTCACGACTGACTACTCACTACTCACGATTAACTTAGCCGGAAAAAGCAAGGATATTGCACAATTACAGAAATCTTGTATATTAGAGTATGGTCACACTAGCACTTTACAACCTCAAAGGTGGTGTAGGCAAAACTGCTGCCACAATAAACCTGGCGTATTTAGCTGCCAAAGAAGGCTATAAAACATTGGTATGGGATATGGATCCGCAAGGATCTTCCTCCTTTTATCTTGGTGTGGAAGCCAACACTAAAAACGAATCTAAAAAACTGTTAAACAGTGAAATGGATTTGTTAGATGCCGTGCAGAATTCTGCCTATCCGAACCTGGATATTATTCCGGCCGACCTTTCTGCCCGTCATGCAGATGTATTACTGAGTGAGATGAAGCAATCGAAAAGGAAGATTTCTTCTTTGCTCTCCTCCTTAAAAAAAGACTACGATGTGGTGATACTGGATTGCCCGCCGGGCATTTCCCTATTGCATGATGCGATTTTTTTTGGTGCCGACTGGGTATTTATGCCTAATATCCCTACCACATTATCTATCCGTTCATATGAAACTGTGCTCACTTATTTTAAAGAAAATGAGTTGGATAGCGCCAAACTAAAATGTTTCTTCAGCATGGTAGACCACCGGAAAAACCTCCACCATGAAGTGATGAATAATTTTTATAAAGACAAATTCTTCCTGAAAAGCTATATACCTTATCTGAGCGATGTAGAAAAAATGGGCATCCACGAAGCACCGCTGGAAACCTTTGCCGCCAGCAGTTATGCCGCACAGTGTTACCGTGATCTTTGGAAAGAGATCAGGAAAAACTGTATTGATGATTGATTAACACCGTTGCCTCACTATTGGCAGGTTTGCGAGAAAACACGTTTACATGAACAGAGAACTTACTTCCTGGTACAGCCCTGCTTTGAATAAAGAAATGCCTATTGTATCGTATGGGCATTACGGGTTTGCCTTATTATTAATTCCTACCGCTGCCGCGGATTACCTGGAATATGAACGCTTTCAACTGATAGATGCCATGTCACCTTATATTAATGCAGGTAAACTAAGGGTGTTTAGTATTGACAGCATGAACAAAGAAAGCTGGATGAATAACGAAATGGAACCCGCACATAAGGCGATCCGTCATAACCAGTTTAACGAGTATGTATTTAATGAAGTGATCCCCTTTATCCGCAATGCCACCAGTCAGGATACCATGGTATATACCTGTGGGGCTTCTTTTGGTGCACTTCATGCGATGAACCTGTTTTTAAAACGTCCGGATATTATTAATGGTGCCATTAGTATGAGTGGTGTTTATGACCTTACAGAATATACCAAAGGTTTTTTTGACGACCAGGTGTATTACAATAGCCCTGAACACTACCTGCCCAACCTTGCCGATGAATGGTATTTAGATAAAATCCGGGCCAGCCACCATATACATATTTATACAGGCAGCGGCTCTTATGAAGATCCCGATGCCTCCAAACGGTTTGCCGGGGTGCTACATGCAAAAGGTATTTGGTATGACCTTGATGTATGGGGTACCGATATCACCCATGATTGGCCCACCTGGCGGAAAATGTTACCATATATTATTGATTTGAAGTTTTAAGTTGGTCCATGGTCAATGGATCATAGTATAAGAGTAATGGATTAGGGTCTTTGGAACATCTACAACCTATAGCCTTTCTGCAAAAACCGCGTTAATTCGCAACACAATTCTTGTACTCTGCCACCCCTGCTTTAATATTACAGCCTAAACTATGGATTTGAGAAAAAGGCTACCCCATGTTACCCTTTTGATTGTATTTGCGCTGGGTTGCCTGTTGCAAAAAGCCAGTGCCCAGTATGTGACCATCAGTGGTACTGTTTATGATATTTCGGCCCGCCGTCCCTTGGAAGCGGTGGGGGTATTAAGCACTTCGGGTAAGGGCGTAATTACTGATTCTTTAGGCAGGTATACGATCAGGGTATTGACAAAAGATTCCATCTGGTTTTCGCTTATCGGCAAAACAACAGTGAAATACCCGGTGGATACGATTTCCAACCTTGAGAATTTTAATGTGATGATCCACCTTCGGGCAACAGAACTTCCCGAAGTTAAAGTGCGAAATAGCTATTACCGGTTTGATTCTATCCAGAACCGTAAAGACTACGCTAAAATATTCGATTTCAAAAAGCCCGGCCTTCGTTTGAGTAATAATCCCGGTTATAACCCAGGTGGGTTAACGGTAGGGTTCGACCTGGATGAAATTATCAATATGTTCCGTTTCAAAAGAAACCGCAGCATATTGAGTTTACAGAAAAGATTGGTGGACCAGGAACATGAAAAATATGTAAACAACCGGTACAGCAAACAGTTTGTAAGAAAGATCACCAAACTTCAATCGCCCGAACTTGATTCGTTTATGGTTCGCTACCGGCCAGATTATGAATTGGTAACACAACTGAATGACCTGGAACTTGGCTATTACGTAGAGAAAAGTTTTGAACAATATAAATCTGTAAAGTATAACTGGCGGGGCGGGGGCTTACGAAGGAGGGATGAATGATAAATATCAAATAGGGAATCTTTGAATATTGAAGGAGCCCGAATATACTCATTCGAAATTCTGTGTTCGATATTAGTATTCCAAACTACATTTCACCAGTATTAATTGCCTGCATGGCTTTCTCTCCTGATAATTTTATCATAGGCAACAAAGCCCCGAAGCGCGTGTCCTTGCTATGCCCCTGTTTCCAGCGATGGTAAATTTGTTGAGCGATCACTGCATTTTTAAATAATCCGAAAACGTAATAAAATAAAATGTCAGAAAGGTCTCTGCCACTTTTTTCTGTGTAGCGGGCTATCAATTGTTTTCTGGTAAAATTTCCGGGTAGCCAGGTAAGGTTATAGTGTTTGAATACATCGCCTTCGCCTGCTTCAAACCAGTAAGCAAGGGTTGCGCCCAGGTCCATTAACGGGTCGCCAACGGTAGCCATTTCCCAATCGAGCACACCGATGATCTGTGAAAGATTATCGGGATTGAGTATTACATTATCATGTTTATAATCATTATGCAGCAAGGCAGGTTTTTGATCGCGGGGTTGATAGGACTCTATCCATTTTGCTACTGTATTTATTGTTTCTATCTTATCTGTTTCTGCGGTAGAATATCTTTTTATCCATCCTTCTACCTGCCGCTGAACATAGCCTTCGGGTTTGCCTAACTGGTTAAGTCCCGTGGCTTGTATATCAAGTGCATGCAATGCCACAAGATTATCAACCAATGATTCGGAAACGGAATGCATTGTTTCAGCAGCTATATTCATTTTAGGGGCATTGAATGCGCGAAGGATAGTGCCTTGTAATTTTTCCATCACATAAAAAGGGGAGCCGATGATATCTGCCGACTCACAATAAAAGATAGGCGTGGGGATTTTTGCATACTGTGGTTTTAATAAAGATAATACCCTGAATTCCCTTCCCATATCATGGGCCGATTTGATATTGGCGCCAACGGGGGGTCTGCGTAGAACGTATTCTTTATTATCTGTTTGCAGGTTATAAGTAAGGTTTGAATAACCGCCCGTAAAACGACTGATTCCTTTTACTTCTCCAACCTGTGGCGCATGTTGTTGAAAGTATTCATGTAGCAGATGAATATTTAATTCCTCCTCTATTTTCAGTGGAACTGTATTCGGGTCTATATTCATATTTTTTATTTATTCTCTCTGCGCAACTCCCTGTTTCCTCTTTTCCGAGATAGTATTATCTTTTTTTCTTAATGTCAAGTCCATACTTTTTTAAAATACTTAAGGCTAAATTTTGCTTATGCACTTCATCGGCCCCATCCCATATTCTTGCACCACGTTCATGTTGGTATAAACTGGCAAGCATGGTTTCGTCTGATAAACCCATTGCACCATGCGCCTGTATGGCCCTGTCCAAAACTTTCAATACCATATTGGCTACATAAAATTTGATACCCGATATCTGATCGCGAAACTGTGAAGCACCGGATTGATCAATATTATAAGCAGTGCGCAAAACCAGCAAGCGGGATGCATCAATCTCAACCCGGCTCTCGGCAATAAAACCCTGTATGAATTGCTTCTCCCCAAGCATTACCCCTTCTTCCATTTCTCTTTGTGCGGCACGCTGGCATAAAAGATCAAATGCTTTTTCTGCAATACCTATCCATCGCATACAATGATGGATACGCCCTGGTCCTAAACGTTCCTGTGCCAAACGAAAACCCATGCCTTCTTCCCCAATCAAATTGGTAACCGGTACACGGCAATGGTTATACCTTATCTCTGCATGACTGGCCCAGCCCTCGCCGGCTTCTCCAAAAACGGGAATATTGCGGATGAATTCAAAGCCCGGTGTATCGGTTGGCACAATAATCATACTTGCCCTTTGGTGTGGTGCTGCTTCGGGATTGGTTACTGCCATCACTATTGCAAATGCTGCACCATCGGCAGAAGAGGTAAACCATTTATGCCCATTAATCACATACACATCACCATCGCGAACGGCGGTAGTGGCCATTCTGGTAGGATTGGATCCTGGGAACTCAGGTTCTGTCATAGAAAAACAACTCCTTATCTTTCCTTCGAGCAAGGGTTGCAAAAATTTTTCTTTGATTGATGCCGACGCAAACTTGCTGATAAGTTCTGTGTTACCAATATCAGGAGGCTGACAATTAAAAGTATATTGCCCATAATAGGGTGCCAGGGATAATATTTCACTCACCTGCCCGAACTCGCAAAGTGTTAATCCCATTCCTCCTTCTTCTTTGGGTAAATGCAGGTTCCATAATCCCAGTGCCTTTACTTTTTCGCGTTTCTGTTGTAAAATTTTTTCGGTCTGCTTAAATGGGCGAGTGGTATGTTCCCTCTCTAATGGAATTAACTCCTCCACCACAAATGCATGCACTTTGGGTAGCAGTTCTTTTAATCGTTCAGTAGCAAATATGGGTTCCATAATCAGGTATAAAGTAATGATGCAATAATAAATGTATGTAATGATTTTCCACTTCGAAAAGAAACCCGCTCTCTTTTTCTTTTGTCTTTCTCTTATTGAATAACCTTTTGTGTGGATAGAAGCTATTTATTTCGATAAGAGGAAAACGGAGAAAAAGAGGAAAAGAGAGTTTATGAAAGTTACAAACTTTTAAATGGTAACTACTTTGTTGTCTTTATCTTATTGAATATTCTTTTGTGTTGGTAGAAGCTTTTTATTTCAATAATAGAAAAACAGAGAAAAGGAGGGTTGTGAAAAATATAAAATATTAAATGGTAATTCCTCCGTCGGCCGTAAAAATGGTTCCTGTGCAATAGCCTGATGCGTCTGATGCAAGAAATAGAGCAAGTCCGGCAATTTCTTCTACGGTGCCCATGCGTGCAAGCGGCAACTGTTTTACAAAATGAGTAAGCCATTTTTCGTTTTGCCAGAGTGCTTCGGAGAATTTTGTTTTGATAAGGCCGGGACAAATGGCATTGACACGAATATTATCTGCACCCCATTCTTTCGCAGTTACTTTAGTCAGCATATTTAACGCAGCTTTAGAAACAGAATACATGCCCAGTCCGGGGTCGGGTGTAATGCCTGCGATAGAACTGATGTTGATCACACAGCCACCGCCACGTTGTTTCATAATAGGATAGATGAGCCTCCCCAGTTCAAAAGGTGCTTTTACATTTACGTTCATGATCTTATCAAAAGCCCATTCTTCGCATTGCACTACCGGGCCATATACAGGGTTGGATGCTGCGTTGTTTACAAGTATGTCTATGCCACCATGCAATGCAACCACTTTATCAACTAAAATTTTGCAGGCCTCCCTGTCACCGGCATTGGCTGCAATGCCAGTGCATTGGCCCCCTTCGGCCTGTATGCTTTCTGCTACTTTATCTAATTCTTCCTGCTTCCGCGAGTTGATCACCACCTTGGCGCCGCAGGCTGCATAATAACGGGCGATGGCTTCACCAATACCTTTACTGGCACCGGTAATTAAAGCCACTTTTCCTTCGAGATTGAATATTTGATTAGCTGTCATTGTTATAGTAAGATTAACCCGTTGCTTATTTTGTGAGTGGTGAGTAGTTAGTAGTGAGTTAGGCAAACACTCACTAATGACTACTCACCACTCACCATTACATCTTCCTTATTGCCTTCCGCATCGCATACATAAATTGTTCTTTCACTTTTTTTCTAAACCAGGTGGGGGCAAGACGTTTGAAAAACCACATTTTTCTGGCATCTTTCGGAAGAATGATATAGAGTTCTTTCTTACCGGCCCTTGTCAAAATTTCCTGTGCCACCGTATCTGCTTCCAATCCTGATTTGTCTATGAACATCTGTGTAGCTTTTTTTATCAGCTCACCACCACGTGCATATTGCACCACATTGGTTTTGAAATAAGTGGGCTGTATGCAGGATACGCTTATATTATGATCCATCAGTTCTCCATACAATGTTTCACTTATAGCTACTACGGCAGCTTTGGTCATATTATAAGCACCCATTGTTGGCGCACAACCAATAGCGGCGGCACTGGCAGTGTTAAGTATATGCCCAGATTTTTGTTTTTTCATAGCCGGAATAAAATGATGGCAACCGTATACAACCCCCATTTGATTAATACCTACCATCCATTCATAATTTTCCAGGCTATAGTCTTCAAAACCGCCACCATCGCCTACACCCGCATTGTTGAATAAGAGGTCAATACCACCGGCTTTTGCCAAAAAATCTTCAGCTACCTGTTTATATTGGTGCCTGTCTGATACATCTAATGGGTAACACAGGGTTCTGCCGCCTATTTTTTCTATCTCATCTGCAGCAAGGGTTAATTCTTTTGTATTGATATCGGCCATGCCAATGGTCCAGCCGTCTTTAGCCAATTCACAGCAAAATGCTTTCCCAAGCCCCGAAGCGGCACCGGTGATAAAAGCCCTTTTTTGGGGATGAATTTGTGTAAGCTGGTACATAAAGGCTGTTTTGAGATAATGATCCAAATACCCCGAAATAATAAACGGCGGGTATGTTTGTTTCATGAATTTACACAGCAAATGCATTAAACTACCCAATAGACCGAATTATTTCTGTACCCGAACCATTCATATATTAAGTAACGGCAGATATAAAATATTTCTATCTTTAGCGGCCTTTAAATCTTCAGCCTTTGAAACGTTTATATATTGCTTTAGTTGGATTGTTTCTGATAACCTCCTGTAAGAGCAAGCAAGAGCCCCCAAAACAAAATAATGGCCCGCAATCGGTAGTGGTAGACGTACTTATTGCCAGCCCAAAAGCGATCAATACCTCCATAGAAGCCAATGGTACTGTTGTTGCTAATGAGTATGTGGAGCTCCATACCGAAGTAAGCGGCCGCCTTACCTACCTGAATGTACCGGAAGGGAAAGAGATAAAACAGGGAACAATAATAGCGAGGGTTAATGATGCCGATCTGCAGGCACAATTGAATAAAACCAAAGTTATCCTGCAGCTGGCAACTAAAACAGAAGAACGACTTCGAAAATTGCTGGCAGTGAATGGCGTAAACCAGGCCGATTATGATATTGCTCTGAACGCAGTAAATGGATATAAGGCAGATATGGTGTACACCCAATCGCTGATAGATAAAACTGTGGTAAAAGCACCGTTTAGTGGGGTTATTGGATTGAGACAGGTAAGTCCCGGTGCCTACCTTACCTCTGCTACTGTTATTTCTACCATGCAGCAGCTAAATAAGATCAAAATTGATTTTACTCTTCCCGAAGAATACAGCAGGCTGGTTAGAACGGGAAGTACTGTAGACGTAAAAGTAAATGAGAGTACACAAACCATGCGCAAAGCGATGATTATTGCTACAGAACCACAAGTAAACCAAACAACAAGAAACTTAAAAGTACGTGCGGTTTTGCAGGATAACAAAGTGAACCCCGGTGCATATGTAAAGGTGTTTATTGCAGCCAAAGCCAACCAACAGAGTATCCTTGTTCCCACCAATGCCATTATTCCGGATGATAAGAATAAACAACTGGTGGTGGTAAAGAACGGGAAAGCGGCATTTATCAATGTAGAAACTGGCGCAAGGCAGGCGGATAATATCGAAATAATCCATGGGATACAAACAGGTGATACCATAGTGGTAACCGGACTGTTATTTGCCAGGCCTAAATCGCAGTTAAAAATCCGCAAGGTAAAAACCCTTGAAGAGTTAGCTAATTGATTTTTGCAGATGCCCATTTCCTGATCTTACAAAACAGAACAGCCCGACAGCTATGAATATTTCTGAATTATCATTAAAGCGACCGGTATTAGCTACCGTAATGAACCTGCTGATCATCCTGTTCGGATTGGTAGGGTTTAGTTTTCTCGCTGTGAGGGATTATCCTGCCATTGATCCACCCATCATATCTATCAATACCAGTTATACAGGTGCCAATTCAGATATTATAGAAAGCCAGATTACCGAGCCGCTGGAAAAACAGGTGAATGGTATTCCGGGTATCCGTTCTATTTCCTCTTCCAGTTCTTTGGGTAACAGTAATATAACCGTTGAGTTTAACCTGGGTGTTGACCTGGAAGCTGCTGCCAGCGATGTGCGTGATAAAGTGGGCCAGGCACAAAGAAGCCTGCCACAGGATATTGATGCCCCACCAATTGTTTCCAAAGCGGATGCCAGCAGTGATTTTATCCTGGTATTGTCTGTACAGAGCCATTCAAAAAGTCTGTTGGAACTAAGTGATTATGCAGAGAATGTTTTGCAGCAGCAGCTCCAAACCATAAAGGATGTAAGTTCTGTAAACATATTCGGGCAAAAACGTTACGCTATGCGTATCTGGCTGAACCCGGATAAAATGAGTGCGCATAATATAGCTTTTACTGATATCAGAACAGCTATCAACACAGAAAATATTGAATTGCCCCCCGGAAAAATTTATGGAAACAATACAGAACTGATCATTCGTGCATTGGGCAGGTTAAAGAATGAAGATCAGTTCAAAAGCCTGATCATCAAAGAAGATCCAACCGGAATTGTACGCTTAGGTGATGTGGCCAAAGTAGAACTGGGCCCCGAACAATTAGAACAATCATGGAAAGTAAATGGGGTAAATGCAGTGGGCCTTGCCATTGTTCCCCAACCCGGTGCTAACAATGTAGAAATCGCTAATGAATTCAATAAACGCTTCGAACAGATAAAGAAATCAAATAAGGCGGATATTGAAATGAAAGTAATTCTTGATAACACCATCAATATCCGGAAATCGCTGGCTGAGGTAAAGGATACGCTCATCATTTCTTTCAGCCTGGTGGTATTAGTGATCTTCCTGTTTTTCCGTAACTGGCTTATTGCATTACGTCCGTTAATAGATATCCCTATTTCATTGGTGGCTACTTTCTTTATCATGTACATTGCCGGGTTCTCCATTAATATCCTCACCCTTTTAGGAATTGTGCTGGCTACCGGATTGGTAGTGGATGACGGTATAGTGGTAACAGAAAATATTTTCCGCAAACTCGAAGAGGGCTTACCTATTCGCAAAGCGGCATTGGAAGGGAGTAAAGAAATTTTCTTCGCGGTAATTTCCACATCCATCACATTGGCGGTGGTGTTTTTGCCTGTTATATTTTTGGAAGGGTTTGTTGGAAGGTTATTCCGTGAGTTTGGGGTAACACTTGCGGTTGCGGTATTGATCTCTGCATTTGTATCCTTAACCATTACACCCGTATTGAATGTGTACCTGAATACCA
This sequence comes from Bacteroidota bacterium, assembly GCA_025356235.1. GTDB lineage: Bacteria > Bacteroidota > Bacteroidia > Chitinophagales > Chitinophagaceae > Sediminibacterium. Next base: position 5,564 of record JANXUL010000155.1, on the reverse strand, counting down.
AAAATGCACATGAAGGCTGGTTTTACAAAAAAACAGAGCCGTTCTTTACCGGTATGGAAAGCGGGTATAAAAGACTGTTGCAGGGATTTATGAAAATACGCTGGGCGGCCTGGGCAATTGTATTGATCTGCGGATGCATTATTGTAGTAGTGCTGGGAACATTGAAAAGTGAGATCGCGCCACTGGAAGACAGGAGCAGCGTTCGTTTTTCCGTAACAGCAGCAGAAGGAACCAGTTATAATTACATGCAGAAACTCACAGATAATATTGCCGATTTTCTGATTGATTCTGTTCCTGAAAAAGAATTTATACAAACCCGCACCCCCGCCGGCTTTGGGCCGGGTGGATCTGCCAACTCATCATCGCCGAGATTAGCATTAATTGAACCCCAATTTAGAAAAAGAAGCCAGAACGATATTGCCAATGACCTGCAGAAAAAACTGGGAAGGTTTAATGAGGCAAGGATATTTGCGATACAGGAACAAACCATCTCTGTAGGATTAGGCTCACGTGGTTCTTTGCCTGTCCAGTTCATTTTACAGAACCAGGACCTGGCTAAACTCAAAACCACGATCCCTAAATTTCTCGAAGAAGCCAGAAAAGATAAAACCTTTTCCAATGTGGATGTGAATCTTCGCTTCAATAAACCGGAAGTACAGCTTACCGTTGATAGGATGAAAGTGAAGGACCTCGGTTTATCTACTGCCGATGTAGTTGGCGCGATACAGTCTGCTTTTAGTGGGGGAAGATTGGCTTATTTTATCATGAACGGTTTTCAATATTCTGTGATCGCACAGGTAGAAAGAGACAAAAGGAATAACCCCAATGATATCCGTAATATTTATGTGAGAAATAAAAACGGCGATAATATCCCGTTGGATGCGGTGGTGCATATTGAAGAGAGCAGTAACACGGCAACCCTTTATCACTTTAACCGTTATAAGGCTGCAACCATTTCTGCTTCGCTCGCGGAAGGTAAAACCATCGGTGACGGTATTAAAGCCATGCAGGGTGTAGCTAATAAGATGCTGGACGAAACTTATCAGACTTCGTTAAATGGCCCCTCAAGAGATTATTCTGAAAGTTCTTCCAATATCGTATTTGCTTTTGCCCTGGCACTAATGCTCATCTATCTGGTATTGGCCGCGCAGTTCGAAAGTTTCCTCGATCCGTTTATTATCATGTTAACTGTGCCTTTGGCATTAGCGGGTGCCTTACTTAGTTTGTACCTGTTCAATCAAACACTGAATATCTTTTCTGAAATTGGTATGATCATGTTGATCGGGCTGGTTACCAAGAATGGTATACTGATTGTTGAATTTGCCAACCAGAAGCGGAAACTCGGTTTAGCTAAACGCGATGCGGTGGTAGAAGCTGCCACGCAAAGGCTGCGCCCTATTTTAATGACGAGCCTGGCTACTTCATTAGGAGCCCTGCCTATTGCGCTAAGTTTGGGTGCCGCATCCACCAGCCGTATTCCGCTGGGTATTGTAGTAGTGGGGGGAATCATGTTTTCGTTAGTACTTACTTTACTGGTAATCCCGGCTGTTTACACTTTTATATCGGGTAAGCATAAGGCAACTCAGATTGAAATAACTGAGTAGATGAGAAGTCTGGTGCTAAGGTTTTCATTTACTCCGAACTTCTAACTGTTCATTACTTTTGTAGTCAAATACGATCTAATGAACCATCCCATAGCCGATATACGCCGAGATTATAAGTTAACGTCATTGAATGAGGGAGATGTGGCTGCCGATCCCTTTCAACAGTTCACTATCTGGTGGGATGAAGCGATCAAAAGCGAAATTGATGAAGTAAATGCAATGACGCTGGCTACTTCTACAAAAGATGGCTTCCCTTCTGCCCGCATTGTTTTGCTGAAAGGATACGATGAACGGGGCTTTGTATTTTTTACCAATTATGAAAGTGATAAAGGAAAAGAACTGGCTGCCAATCCACATGCGGCACTCGTATTTTTCTGGAAAGAACTGGAAAGACAGGTTCGTATTGAAGGTCTTGTTGAAAGGGTTAGCGCGGAAGAAAGCGATGCCTATTATCAATCACGTCCGGCCGGAAGCCGTATTGGTGCCTGGGCCTCACCACAAAGCGAAGTAATCAGTGATAGACAGATAATTGAAAAAAATGTATTGGCTTACGGAGAAAAATTTGGTACCGGATTTATTCCTCGCCCTGCGCATTGGGGTGGATATATTGTAAAACCCATAGCCATTGAATTTTGGCAAGGCCGCAGCAGCAGGCTGCACGACAGGATCTTATATACCGTTTCGGATAATGGGAATTGGAAGAAAGAGAGACTTGCCCCGTAAATATGCTGGGATTGAATAATAAAGTAAGCCGCAGGTTATATTTCTAAACGAATAATCTGCGGCTTGTCTTTTAAATAAGTTACTGCTCCCAAATCAATCTTACTTTCCCGGCACTTTCTACCGAAACTGGTTGCCGTCAATCAAGTCTTTACAGTAGGAAACATTCAATTCAAAATGCTTTTCTCCATTAATTACTATTGTCCTCACATCGCGTGAATGCAGGGTATTTCAGTAACAATTGAGCCGGCCGGCAGATAAGGTCCTTAATTTTCCGCTCTTTCTTCTTTTTTCTAATTTCATAAATGTCTCAACATAGTTTTAACTACGTTTAATTTTTATAACCAGCACCTTGAAACAACCTCTATGAGTAATTCTTTCTTAGATAACCGGAATTTACGCAACCTGCACCGCGACCTTGGCTATTTTTATGTGGGCCTGATCATTGCTTTTGCTATTTCGGGCATAGCCCAAAACCACCGCAAACAATGGAAGCCCGACAGGTATGTGTATGAGTTTAAAAAAATACAAACCGGCTTTCACCTGCCTAAAGAATCGGTAACAAAAGACAGTATACTTGTTTTTAGTAAACAAAACCAGCTGGAAGATTTGAGGCAGTTTGATATCCGGAAAGACAGCACGCTGGTGATTTCTTATAAGGATGCGGATGCCACCATCCACCTCGATAATGGAAAAGCAGAAGTAAATATCTGGCGCAAACGGCCCATACTCGCAGAGATAACTTTTCTGCACAAGAACAATGGTAATCTTTGGTGGATATGGTACTCAGACATTTTTGCTTTGGGATTGATTATCATTGCCTCAACCGGCATGTTCTTAATGAAAGGCAAGAACAGTTTTCGTGGGCGAGGGTGGAAATTTGCTTTGGCGGGTTTGGTGGTGCCGATTGTGGTGCTGATACTGTTGTTTTAAGGATTTGAAATAGGAACACAAGGTGGCCAGTTAACGTTTTTTAGATGAGTGGCCTTATAAATAATACCATTCAAATTTCTGTGGCTCTCTGTTTTTCTGTGCCCGTGTTAAAATAATTGCAATGGCTTTACTGCTATTTCAACACAAAGGCCTAGCGCTTACAAAGTTCTACAGAGAGGGGTTAGCTGTTTTTATAGCGCATCCAGTTTCTTTTGGATGATTGACTTATCTGTTTTTGTTTTTGCAAGTGAAATTGCTTTTTGTAAATGCTGGCGGGATAAATTGCTGTCAATATCTTTATATAACTCTCCCAGCAGGGTAAAATAATAGTGATTGCCGTTTAACTGTAGCTTTTCAGCTTCTATTATGGCAATCTGATTTCCTTTTACTTTTGAAAGGGCATAAGTGCGGTTTAATGCTGCTATGGGTGAGTATTCTATCTGTAATAATTGATTAAAGAGTTGTAAAATCGCCTCCCATTTTTCTTTCGTATCCGCTTTGATGGTATGCCAATACGCAATATTTGCTTCTATATGATATTTTGAAAGTAATTCTCCCCTTGAAGCTTGGTGAAGATAAAACACACCTTTGCTAATTAATGCATCGTTCCAAAGTGTTTCATTCTGGTCATGGTATAAAATGATTTCCCCATTTTCATTTTTCCTTGCTTCAAACCGTGAAGCATGAAAGCACATTAATGAAAGCAACGCATTTACGGGTGGATGATTGGTCTGTTCGTTTTCGATAAGCAAGTAAGTTAAGCGCATGGCTTCCAGACAAAGCTCTTCACGCAAAATAGTGTCGCGACTCTCGGAGTAATAGCCTTCGCTGAAGAGTAAATATAAAGTTCTCAAAACAGTTTCCAACCGGGCATCAATATCTACGCTATGTGGCAATTCAATGCTTATCTTTTCGGAGCGCAATTTTTCTTTTGCGCGAAAAAGACGTTTGTTAATGGTTTCTTTATTGCTTAGTAAAGCGGTGGCAATTTCTTCAATTCCAAAACCACACAAAATGCGAAGGGCTAAACCTATCTGCGCTTCTACAGATAAGGAAGGGTGACAAACAGCAAATAACATTTGCAGCTGGCTATCAGTAATGTTTTTCTCGGACAGGTCAATCTCGGTCTCCGTTATACCCGGCAAGCTATTTTTTATTTCGCCCGAAATTTTTTCAGCAAAAACATGGTGACGGGTAAGGTAATTTTTAGCCTTGTTCCTGGCCACTGAATACAACCACGCTGTTGGATTTTCAGGGATTCCTTTAAAGGGCCAGGTTTCCATTGCCGCGAGGAATGCTTCAGCAGCAATGTCTTCTGCCATTTCTATATGCTGGATACCCAATAGCTTGCCCAATACAGAAATGATCTTTCTGGATTCTGTTCTGAACAAATGAGGTATTAATGCAGCATGCTCCATAGAAAAAATACCCCTGTGCAATTACAGAGGCATGATGATGTTAATGAACTCCGTCTCTTTTGGCAATCTTTCTTACCTCCACACTGTTGCCGTCGCCCTGTAAAACGGGGCAGCCTTTGGCAAACTCAACCGCTTCTTCCACCGAATTGGCTTTTACAATAATATACCCGCCAATAGTTTCTTTGATCTCACCAAAAGGGCCATTGGTAACTACCTGGTTGTGCCAAACTACACAGCTTTCATCAAAGGGTAAGCCATTGCCCAGTACAAATTTGTTTTGCGCGGCAATACTGCCAATCCAGTCCATGGTTTGTTTCATCCATGCCTGTATCTGTTCGGGTGAAGCTACTTTACTGCCATCTTCGTGGCGGAAGATCAACATGAATTCGTTCATTGTTTTTGATTTTAGGGGTTGTTTTGTTTATTGTACACCTATATATCAATCGGGCCCGCTCAAACAGGACAAAGCAAGGGTATTTTTATAAATATACGGATGTTGTTAGCTACGGGCGACATGCTCCCCGTTCACTGAATTTCTGGGGTGAATAAAGGATGTTACTACAGAATCAGCTAATAAGACATGGATATACAAACCATACAGGTATTGAGAATTGTCATCCGGATTGATCAGCAAGGAATATCTTTAAGCCATAAATAATTGATCACTGGATTCACTTACACATATTGCACTGGGCGCCTGTATGGGCGAAGCTTTTGCAGGCCGCATAGAGGGTAAAAAAGCAATGCTTTGGGGAATTCTCGCTCAGAGTATCCCGGATATTGATTTTATCGCTTCTTTCTGGTTAGATACACCCAGTAACCTATTGGCACACCGGGGGTTTACACATTCGATTTTATTTGGTGTAATCATGGCGTTGCTGCTTGCGAA
>JANXUL010000138.1 GCA_025356235.1 Bacteroidota bacterium | reverse complement strand
GATAAACTCGAAACATCTGGCCCAACCAGTACACGATACATTCCGCCATCTGCCACAATTGCACTGGCAATAGGATAACTGGTTGCTGAAGTACCGGGAGTGCCAATGTTGTTCCAGGTAGTTCCGGCATCTGTGCTCTTTTGCCATTGATACGCTGCGTTACTGTACGGACTGTTGACAATTGAACTACTGATAGTAGTGGCAGTCCCTGAACAAATAGTGGTAGCCGTGTTGATAGTGGCTGTGGCAGTTGGGGTACAGGCTGAGAATACAATGTCATCTATCGCAAGGTCATTGCCACACTGGGGTTGGCCACCATAAAAATCCCTCATTTCCAGTATCAGGGATGTGGTACCGGAAGGCAGGGAAAACTGAAATCCGTACTGCTTCCAGTTGGGAGCAACAATTCTGTTGGTGGTTAATGGTAAAGTATCAGTAGTAAAAGATTGAAGAATGGTACCCGACGTATTTTTGATATTAAAAATCACTTTTGGCCACACCAGCCCTGATCCACAAATAGACTTTGTATTTGAAATAGTATTCACATTGGCTAGCCATGCCGAAAAACTATATACGGAACCCGGACAAAGATTATTAACCTGCTGATAAAAGAATAATGAAGCACCCGTACCGGCATTCACAAGAAACATATTCCCATTCGTATTCCCCGTATGGTCTCCGCCTTTGGCCCAGTCGGTTTTTTGCGAATTTTGAACAAGTGGTGTTACAATGTATTCACCATCACTTAAAGCTGAGCTGCTATTAAAATTATAATTGGTTACAAACCCGGAAGGGACTATCGATTTTGTTGTTGAGAGAGCACTGGTGCCGAAGGTTTGACTGAACACAGGTGCCAATGCACTACTTGAACAAACTCCTTGGGTAAATGAAGGAATGCTGGTAAAAATGCACGCGCACAATAACAGATATGTATACCTGTTGGCTTTCATGAATATTGGGGGTCTAAACAAAACGGGTTTAGCCGCCTTGTTGGATAATGGATATTTAAAACTACGTGTTAAAAAAAGCTTTAACAATACGTTGTACAAAACTCCGTGTAAACAACTGAAACAGCCGTTTAATCAACTGTATTTTCTTGTCCTTTTTTATTGCTTTCTTTGTAGTTATTAATTTAGTAACCATGTGGTATAAAGCAGGAAAGTTCATTTTACAGCAGCGTTTGGTATTATTGACCGCATTATTCGCCGCAACCCTTTTTATGGGGTGGAAAGCATCGCATGTTCAATTGGGGTATGATTTTACAAAAGCCCTCCCTACCGATAACCCCAAATACGTAGAATACCAGGCCTTCTTGAAAAGATTCGGTGCAGACGGCAACACGATGGTGATTGGTATAGAATCTGATAAATTTTATACAACTGCTTTTTTTAATGAACTGGGGCGATTGCACCAGCATTTAAAGAGTGTAAACGGCGTTACAGAAATCCTCAGTATTCCCGAAGTGATAAACCTGGTTAACGATTCTGCGAATCATAAATTACTGCCCGTTAAAATATTCAACTATCCATTCTCATCACAAGCATCACTGGACAGTGCAAGAATTATGTTTGAAAGTCTTCCTTTCTACAGAAAATTATTATATAACCCGCAGCTGCATACGTACCTAATGGGGGTGAGTGTTAACAAAGACACCATCAACAGTAAAAGCCGCACAAGGTTGATCAATGATATTCTGCAACAGATAAACACATTCGAAAACAAAGCAAATACAAAAGTACATACCAGTGGGTTGCCCTTTATCCGAACCACTATTGGTAACCGTATTAAAAATGAAATGAACTGGTTCCTTATTGGATCATTGGTTTTATCGGCAATCACTTTATTTATTTTCTTTCGTTCATTCAGTGCAACCCTGATGAGCTTACTGGTAGTAGGTATGGGCGTAGTATGGTGTTTGGGAACAATTGTTTTGTTTGGATATAAGATCACACTCCTAACCGCACTTATACCACCATTGGTTGTGGTGATCGGTATTCCCAATTGTATTTATTTTTTAAACAAATACCATACAGCTTACCGGGAAACGAATAATAAAGAGGAAGCACTTATTACCATGGTGGGCCGTATGGGAATTGTAACCCTTTTCTGTAACATTGCCGCAGCCATAGGCTTTGCAGTTTTTGCTTTAACACACAGCGATCTGCTAAAAGAGTTTGGAGCAGTAGCGGGTATCAACATCATGGCATTGTTCCTTATCTCATTAATTTTTATTCCCACAGTACTTAGTTATCTGCCCCCACCCAAAACAAAACATACCCGCTATCTCGACAATGCATTCTTAGAAAAAATTTTAATAAAGATTGAACAGTGGGCCTTTTATCATGCTAAATGGGTGTATGGCATTACAGCCGTGATTACTGTTTTCGCAGTAATAGGCATTTTCCGCATAAAAAGTGAAGGGTTTATTGTTGATGACCTTCCTAAAAAAGACAAGGTCTACACAGACCTTAAATGGTTCGAACAAAATTTTGGTGGTGTAATGCCATTAGAGATCATCATTGATACCAAAAAGAAGAAAGGAATTTTCCGCAGCAAACCGATTGAAAAAATTGAAGAGCTGTCAAATTATATCGCTGCCAATCCTGCAACCGCAAAGCCACTTTCGTTTGTGGAAGGATTAAAATTTGCCAAGCAGGCTTATTTTGGCGGTGATACCCTGAGTTATACCATTCCATATGATGCCGACCTTTTATTCATGGCCCCTTACCTGCAGGCAAAAGGAGACAGTTCCGCCAAAACTGCCAAAGGCCTTACCAAACTAATGAACAGTTTTATGGACAGTACCAAACAGATGGCAAGGATAAGTGTTAACATGAAAGATGTGGGCAGTGTTCAATTGCCGTTACTGATAAAAGATTTTAAAAAGAAAGCTGACGAACTATTCGATACAGCTTCCTATCATGTAACGTTTACCGGCAGCAGCATCAGTTTTCTGGAAGGATCTGCTTTCATTATTAAAGGGTTGAAAGAAAGTATTTTTTGGGCCTTCTTATTGATCACACTTTGTATGCTATACCTGTTCCGCTCTTTTAAAATATTAATCTGCTCTTTAATTCCTAACCTCATCCCGCTGATCGTAACAGCCGGTGTAATGGGATGGTCAGGTATTGCATTAAAGCCATCAACTGTACTTGTGTTTAGTGTGGCTTTGGGCATTGCTATAGATGTAACCATACGTTTCCTTATTAATTATAAGCAGGAGTTACCGCTGTATAAACAGGATGTGCCGAAAACGCTGGTACAAACTATCCGCCATACAGGCATCAGTATCATTTATACCTCATTGGTATTGATAGCAGGGTTTATTATTTTCTGCTGGAGCGATTTTGGAGGTACCAGAGCCTTGGGCTGGCTTACTTCATTAACCCTTGTAGTGGGTACTTTAACTAATTTAATCCTGCTTCCGGTACTAATCATCAGTACTTCAGGCAAAAAAAAGATGGATTGAGACTTCTTTTTCCAACCCTCACTTGTAAATAAATGCCCTAATCTGCCCCTTAAAGCCCTAAAATCAAGAGGTTAGTGTTGGTTTTCAGGCTTTGGGTGCTAAGAAACCCGATTATGCAGCCTATCGAATGGAATAACTGTCTAAATTAACAATCCTAAATAAAAAAAATTGCAAATGAGAAAATTATTGGCACTTCTGAGTACTGTGGTGTTGCTTACCACACAGCTCTATGCGCAAAATCGAACAGTTACCGGAAATGTAACTGACGAAAAAGGCGCCCCGCTTGTGGGAGTCACTATTTCAGCTTCGAGTTCTGACAAAAAAACGATAACCGACAATAGTGGAAATTTCTCCCTATCGGTTACCGACAGGGACAAAGCATTGAAAATAAGTTATGTAGGCTACAACGCGGAAACGGTTAACCTTAGTGGCAAAACGAGTATCACCTTAAAAATGACTGCAGAAGATAAAGCTTTATCAGAAGTTGTTGTGGTAGGGTATGGTACACAAAAGAAAAGGGATGTTACTGCCAGTGTAAGTACTGTAAAAGGTGCGGTATTAGCCGATAAACCTGTACAGAGTTTTGAACAGGCTTTGGGTGGTCGCGCGGCGGGCGTGCAGATCACCATTCCTAATGGGGTGTTGAATAACCCACCTGTTATCAGAATTAGGGGTACCAATTCCATCTCCTTAAGTTCTTATCCTCTAATAGTTATTGATGGGGTGCCTTCATTTACAGGTGATGCCAGCTCTACCAATGCTGCAGGCAATGCATTGGCGAGTATAAATCCGAGTGATATTGAAAGTATTGATATTGCAAAAGATGCAGCTGCGTCAGCTATCTATGGCAGCCGTGCTGCAAATGGCGTTGTTTTCGTTACCACTAAAAAAGGTAAACCGGGCAGATCAAGAGTTAACTATGACGGTAATGTAAGTTGGGCAACAGCTCAGCGTTTGCCGGTATTGCTGAATGCCACAGAATATACCAATATCAAAAATGAGTCTGCAGCCAATGCAGGAACAGGGGCAATCAATGTGTTTGCCCTAACTAATGGGCCGGATGGCAACCCGATCAATACCAACTGGTATGATTATGCTTACAGAACAGGCCTTTCTCATAATCATAACATTAATGTTTCCGGTGCCAACGAGTCTACCAGTTATTATTTCTCTTTCGGGTATACCAAACAACAGGGTATCATACAGCGAAATGATTTTGAAAGAAAAACATTGCTTGCAAATGTTGATAATAAGATCAATAAAATGATCAGTGTAGGGGGTAAGATTTCTTATGCCAATCAGAAAAACCTGGCAGCATTAAGTTCAGGTTCATTACCTGGTGAAGCGTTTAATACAGGTGGTCTGGCACGTCTTGCGCAGGTGAACTCGCCCAATGTTTCTCCTTACAATAATGACGGTACCTATAACATTAACCCAGCTACAGGCTTATTAGGTTTGATGAATAATAAAACCACACAGGTAGGGTTTTACAATCAGGTAGCAGCATTAAAAGAAAATCAATCAAACAGCGAAACCAACCAGTTACAAGGTAATGTATACCTGCAGTTTAAACCGGTACCATGGGCAACATTGAGAAGTTTGTATGGGGTTGACTATTCATTTGTAGACAATGATCTTTTTGCCAGTGCATCAAGTGGCGAAGGCTTCCCTATTGGTAATGCCACCAGTGCTTATAATAAGAATAAAAGATGGGTATGGACCAATACTGCCCAGTTTGATTATACATTAGCTGATAAACATACTTTCGGCCTCCTGGCTGGTACCGAACAGCAAAAATCAAACAATTCAGGTTTTGGTTTGCTCAGGACCACAATATCTGATCCGTTCTTTACCAATATCCAGGGAGGTTTTGGTACAGTTGCCTTGTCAAATACTACCAATAATATTGGTGAAAGCTATCTGACATCCATATTCGGACGTTTAACATATAACTACGACAGAAAATATTCCATTTCAGGAAATATCCGCAGGGATGGTGCTTCACAATTAGGTGCGAATAATAAGTACGGTACTTTCTGGGGCGTATCTGCCGGATGGGAGATCGCAAAAGAAAACTTCTGGACCGCTGCAAAGTTAGACAACGTATTCAGCAGCTTCAAGTTAAGGGGTAGTTACGGACGTCTGGGTAATATTTCCGGTCTGAGCAACTTCGGTTCATTATCAACGTATGGTGCTGGGTTGTATGCAACGGGGTCAACATTAGGATTTGGTAACGCAGGTAACCCGGATCTGAAATGGGAAACCAGTACCAAAACTGATGTTGGTATCACTTTCGGAATATTAAAAGAAAAGATAACCGGTGAGATCGCATATTATAATAATAACGTTGATGGTTTGATACTGAATGTTACGCAGCCACCTTCTGCAGGGCTGCCCAACGCTATCGCTACCAATGTGGGTTCTATGTACAATAAAGGACTTGAAGTAACACTTAATGCAGCGATTGTTGCAACAAAAAACTTTTCGTGGAACTCCTCCTTCAATATTGCTTTTAACAAGAACGAAGTAACCGCGCTGGCTCCAAGTCTTCCTTCGTTGGTGGCTACTACTTCAGGTCTTGAATCAGTAAGCATTACTTTACCAGGTTACCCGATTGGTACCTTGTATGTTACCAGAACAGGCGGAATTGATGCTGCAACAGGCAGAAGGATATTTGTTAATGCGGCAGGTAAAAATGTTTACTTTCAGAATGTAGCACCCGCAGGCCAATTCAGGTTCTCTTATGCTGATGGTACTGTGGCACCAACCGTTAGTTCTGCTGATGCGGCGCCTTATTTAAATACTAATCCTAAATACCAGGGTGGTTTTGAAAATACATTTAAGTATAAGAACTTCGAGTTAAGTGCACTGTTTACCTATCAAATGGGCTTTTATGTATATTATGGAAGCAGGGCGGGCTTGCACGACCAGCGCTTCTGGAACAATGAAGCAGATATTCTGAACCATTGGCAGAAAGCAGGAGATAATGCAGCATTCCCGAAAGTTATTTTTGGAGATAATATCTCAAACGGTTCTTCCTTCCCACTGGATATAAATGTGTTCAAAGGAGATTTTATAAAACTGCGTTCCCTCACGTTTGGCTACTCAGTTCCAAAACCTATGCTTGATAAAATAAAAGTCAATAGTGTAAGGTTGTATGTAAGTGGAAACAACCTGGCCATCTTTACCAAATATCCCGGACCGGATCCTGAAACATCCTCCAATGGTAATGGTACCACTAACCAAGGTATTGATAGAAACCAGGCGCCAAACGCCCGCATCATCACCATAGGGTTAAATGTTGGGTTTTAATTTAATATGAACACAAACAAAATCAGAAACATGAAAAAGAAAATATTATATATCACAATGTTGTCTTCGGTGATGATGATGGCAGTTTCCTGCAGCAAGGAAACGCTGTCACCTGTTCCAACAACATCTATTTCAGACGCGAATGCGTTTGCTACCACTGACCGTATCCTGGGACAGGTAAAGAACCTATATGCAGGTATGCGGTCTGGTTCATTTTATGGCGGCCGATATATCATATACAACGATATCAGGGCCGACGAGTTTATCAATGAATTGACCAACGTAGTTACAGGATATGATGTATGGAACGGAACCATGAATAACAGCAGTACGAATAGTGTGGTTAGTTTATGGGCACAGGCTTATTTTACAATCAACCTCTGCAATGTGTTCCTCGATGGCATGGCTGCCAGTGGAAATACGGTGGTAGGAAGCACATTAGCCGCTAACTATAATGCAGAAGCAAAGATGGTAAGGGCTATTTGTTATTACAGTTTATTGCAATTGTATGCACGCCCATACAGTGATGGGGCTGGAAGTAAGCCCGGTTTGCCACTGCGCTTACAGGGTAATACAGGTTCAGGTAACTATGATCTTGCGCGCAGCACTGTTGCGCAAGTCTACCAACAGGTATTGGACGATCTGAATTTTGCTGAAACCAACCTGCCATTAACTTATGGCAGCGCAGCACAATTGAGTAATGTTACGCGTGGTCATAAGAACACGGCTATCGCATTTAAAACAAGGGTGTACCTGAGTATGCAGAAGTATACCGAAGCCACTACCGAAGCAAATAAAATTGTATCTGCAACTCCGCCATTTACAGCGGCAACGGGTGTTCCGTTTGCATTGCAGTCTGATATTACCAAAGTATTTGCAAGCCCATATATTACTACTGAATCTGTTTTGTCTATGCCGTTCAATGGTACTACCGAAACACCGGGTGGACAAAATCAGTTGGGGTACTATTACGGACAAACCGGTTTAAACGGAGGCAATGGAGAATATTCTTTAAACACAAACGGCATTATTGCCAATGCAGGGTGGACTGCAACGGATAAAAGAAGAAGTTTAATTTATACGGCAACTAACGGCAAGAAATTTGTAAGTAAATACCCGAGCGTATCGCCATTTACAGATTATGCACCTGTTATGAGGTATTCCGAAGTATTACTGAATCTTGCCGAAGCAAAAGTAAGAACCTCAAATACTGTTGATGCACAGGCAGTGGCTTTGTTAAATGCAGTTCGTAACCGTTCTGATGCAAGTACCATTTTTACAGTTGCCAGTTTTGCCACTGCGGCCGACCTGATTGCAGCTATTTTAACGGAGCGTAGGATAGAATTTTTAGGTGAGGGATTACGTGCTCCGGATCTTGCACGTTTGGCTTTACCTATTCCGGCAAAAGGCAGTATCGCTGCCATACCGTTTTCTGCCCAAAACTATATTTGGCCGATCTCTGCTACAGAACTGCAGTTGAATAAATTAATGACGGATAATTAATACGTCAATAATAAACTCAGAGAACGTAAAAGTAGTTTTTTAAAAAATAAAGCCATTCTATTAAGATGGCTTTATTTTTTATATGTAAACATGAGTGATAATCAGCTATAATAATTTTTAATTGTTGGGCACAAACATGAATTTTTAAGAAAAGCAGCAAAATCTATCAATAAAATGGCATGAATACTAATGTTAAGATTTTTTAACTAATTTACGATTCCAGAATTAATTAAAAATTGAATTATGAGAAAACTAGTCACCATGCTATTGTGTGTTATTTTGGCCATAACCCAACTGGCCGCTCAGAGCCGTACTGTAAAAGGTAAGGTTACTGATGAAAAAGGGAATGGAGTACCGCAAGCCTCTGTTCTGGTAAAAGGTACCACTGTTGGTACTACCACCTTAAATGACGGAACCTATTCGATAGCAGTCCCCTCTACCGCAAAAATATTAGTGGTATCATCATTGAATTTCGCTTCCCAGGAAATTACTATCGGAACTAAATCTGAAGTAAATGTTTTTCTTCAGTCTAATTCGCAAAACCTGGAAGAAGTGGTTGTAGTAGGATATGGCACACAGAAAAAAACCAACTCAACTGCGTCTACGGTTAAAATAGGTGGTGATAAACTTTCCGATAAACCTTTTGCTTCTATTGATCAAATGTTGCAAGGTGCAGCTGCGGGTGTTCAATCAACTGCCTCAACAGGTCAGCCTGGTGCCAATCAGCAAATCCGTATCAGGGGCATAGGCTCTTTTTCATTAGGCGCTTCACAGCCTTTATTTGTAATTGATGGTGTGATTATGAATGGAGGTGACCTGTCTAATGGTAACGGGGGTGGATTTAATATCAATCCGAGTACAAACGTATTAGCCACATTAAACTCTGATGATGTGGAAAGTGTTTCCATTTTAAAAGATGCCGCGGCTACTTCTATCTATGGATCAAGAGGCGGCAATGGCGTTATCCTTATTACAACAAAAAGTGGAAAGGTTGGCAAAACACAATTTAGATTGAGTACCGACTTAGGTATTAACAGTGTTATCCTTCCCCCTAAAGCAGGCAGGCCGATACGTGCAGACGATTGGTTTAATTTATTAAAAGAAGGATTAACCAATAACGGAGCCAGTGCGGCAACCATTAATACAACTATGGCTTCGTACGGTTATGGCAATGGTGTGGATATAGATTGGTTTGATCTGATTACCCGGAAAGGAACACAACAACAGGTTAATTTAAGCGCCTCTGGTGGTGATGCGAAAACAAAATTCTTCCTGTCGGGTGGATACTTTAAACAACAAGGTACTACCCTGGGTACAGACCTCACAAGATTTACCGGTAATGTAAAAATAACGCATACAGCTACGGACCGACTTTCTTTTACTACTAAAATAACCGTAGGAGATGTTGTACAGAATTCGGCATTGGCATCAAACGGCCCATCTGGTGGTGGTGGTTTCTTTGGTAACCCCGGTTACGTATCATTGGTATTAAGGCCTACGCAAAACCCTTACAATGCTGATGGAACATATAATATCAGCTCTAATAATTTAGGTTTCCCTGCTCACTATAATCCTTTATATGTTGCAGCTAATGATAAAAGGTATTTAAAGGCATTGAGTATATTAGGTGGTGAAACAGTTGAATATAAAATTTTAAGCGGACTGAAATTCACCAGTAACCTGGGCATTCAGTACAATGCAAACGAAGAGTACCAATTCAATAACCAATTCCACGGTGATGGTTCTGGCTCAGCAGGCTCTGCGCTTTCTATTTATACCAGGAATTTTTTATGGAGCTGGTATAACCAGTTAGACTATCATATAGATATTAACAGAAGCAAAAGATTTTATGCCGATGTAAAAGCAGGGTATGAAGTAACTAAAAATTCAAGATTGCAACAACAAAGTGCAGCACAAGGCTTTCCACCAAAATTAGATTTGTATTCATCTGAAAATGCGGCAACTTCAACTACTGGTCAGCAGTTTTCATCTGATTATGCTTTTACCGGTGCTTATTCAACGGCCAGCTTTAGCTATGATGACCGCTTTAACTTATATGGAAGCTTCAGGAGAGATGGTTCATCGAGGTTTGGCAGTAACAATCCTTTCGGTAATTTCTGGTCAGTTGGAACTTCATGGAATGTATCCAATGAAAATTTCCTGAAAAGTTCTACTGTTATTTCCAATTTAAAACTGCGTGCTTCTTACGGAACGAATGGTAATGCTGAAATTGGTAACTATGCATGGAGACCTCAATACGGGTTCGGATATAACTACAATGGTATTGCTGGCGGAACGTTTAATGTTATTGGAAATACAGACCTTACCTGGGAACAAAATAAACAAACCGATATTGGTATTGAGCTGGGTTTATTTAAAAACAGGGTAAGTATTACGGCTGATTATTATAAACGTACTACTAACGGTTCTTTGTTAAGTCAACAGCTTTCCAGAACAACAGGGTTTACTGGTGTAATTAATAATCTTGGGAATTTGCAAAATAAAGGCATTGAACTTTCTTTGACTGTTATACCTGTTCAGACTAAAAATTTCAGCTGGACTGTTAACTTCAATTATTCTCATAATAAAAATCAGGTTACTAAATTGCCAAGCGGTGACCAGTTCAATCCGCAAAGTGGTTCTTATTTACTTAGGGAAGGTCAGGATTTTTATTCTTATTACACAAGGGCATGGGCAGGTGTTAACCCCGATACCGGCAGCCCTCAGTGGTATACCGATAGTACCAGAAGCGCAGTAACGACAACTTTTGCTGCCGCTAAGCTGTTCCTGGTTGGCAAGAGTGCTTCACCAACAGATTTTGGTTCTTTAGGTAATACATTTACTTTCAAAAATTTCACTTGCTCATTTGACTTTTATTATAACTATGGTAATTATGTTGCGGAGAATTATTTTAGATTTTTCACAGATGGTTCTTTCCCAACAAGAGGTAAGTATACTTTCATGTTAGACAGGTGGCAGAAAAAAGGAGACATTACCAATGTACCCATCTACAAATATGGAGATGCAACCAATGGCGCTACAGGATCAGACAGGTTGTTTTTCAAGGGTGATTATGTTCGTTTAAGAAACATACAATTCGGGTATCAATTATCTGATAAAAATGTATTGGCGAAATTACATTTAACAGCTCTGTCTTTTTATGTGAGAGGCACCAATTTATGGACTAAAGTGTATGATCCAAATGCAACCAGCGATCCAGAACAGGGCGTACAGGGTTTTAGCAATCAATCTGTAGCACCTTCCAGTTCGGTTACTGTTGGATTAAATCTTGGTTTCTAATTAAATAATTGTTTTTGCATCAGTTAAATTGAAAAAAATGAAAAGAGTAAATATTTTATTTAAATACGGGTTATACGCTTCGCTCATTCTGGCATTCGGGTTGAGCTCATGTAAAAAATCATTTTTAGACCTGAAACCGTATAGTTCTTCAGTTGTTTCCGATGCGATTCAAAATGAAGCAGATTTGAATGCAGCGGTTAACGGCTTATATTATTCACTTCGCGCAACTGATTTTTACGGAAGAACATTTGCTGTAAAAGGTGATTTATCGGCTGATAACGGTTTCCTTTCTTCTGCTAACTCAGGAAGGTACACGGTTTTTAATCTATGGAATATGGCCGTTACTGACGGGTATGCCAGTAATGTTTGGTCCAACGCTTATTCTGCAATAAAAAATGCGAATGTTATCATTAATTCAGGTCTTGCTGTTGGCAATGATAATATCAGTCAGCTATACTCGGAAGCGTATGCGATTCGCGGGATGATTTATTTTGATCTTTGCCGCAATTTTGCAATGCCTTATGCAAATAACCCGGATGGTCCCGGTGTGCCCATTGTATTAACATTCGATAAGAGTGTAAAACCGGCAAGAAACACGGTTAAGGAGGTGTACCTGCAGGCAATTGCTGATTTAAATAAAGCATACGGACTGGCTAAATTTAACCAGGGAACAAACATGACTTTTTTATCAACCGGTCAGTCAAGAGCGGTTAACTCCTCCTATCTTACCAAATATGCTATTTCCGGGCTGTTGGCAAGGATATATCAACACATGGGGGATTGGCCAAATGCCAAAACAGCGGCTTTGGATGTGCTAAACAATAGCGGATTTAGTTTAATTGCCTCTACAGGATTGGTGAACTACTGGAAAGGAACTACGCCAAGAACAGATAAAGTAGAAACGATGTTTGAAGTTACATCCGATGCCAACAATAGTGTAGGCGATGGCACATTGGCAAATTTATATGTACCCAAGCCCGTAGGAAGTTATGGCGATATATTGGCCACGCAAACTTTTTACAATTCACATACTGCTACTGATGTTCGTAGGCAATTATATGCGCCCGGAACACGATCAGGCCAGTTAGGTACAGCCTATTACATCACAAAATATCCCATTGACCCTACGAGCTATGATGATGTAAAAATTGTTAGATATGCAGAAGTATTACTAATACTTGCTGAAGCATATTATAAAACCTCAGATGAATTTAATGCAAATAAATACCTGAATCAGGTTGCCAAACAAAGAGACCCTTCCTATGCAGGATATTCTTCCACCGGTACCCAGGTATTAGAAGATATTTTGAACGAAAGGGCAAAGGAACTGGCCTGGGAAGGATATAGGTTCTGGGATTTATACAGGTTACAAAGATCATTTGTGAAACCACAGGCGCAGGATGGTACGAATGCTATTAGTCAATCCGTAACCATAACCCCAACTACATTGGGTATTGTGTTCCCGATTCCTAAAGATGAAATCCTGGTGAATCCGAATATTGCGCAAAATACCGGTTACTAAATTCTAAAAATAACGCATGTTTAAAGGAGGGACGATAATTGATTATCGTCCCTCCTTTACTATTTTATATATGAATATCTCTGATAATCAACAAGTATAATTTTTTGTTACAGCCCATAATTATGAATTTTTAAGAAATGCAGCAGAACTCAACAATAATATGTCAATAGATGTTAATGTTAAGATTTCTTTAACTATTTTTGCGCCCCCGCAAACAAACTAAAAACTGAATTATGAGTAAAATCTTCACACTATTCATGTGTGCGATGCTGTTAATGTTGCAACTTAATGCACAGAACAGAACAATCACAGGTAAGATTACTGATGCAGACGGCAAGCCGGTATCCGGTGCTTCTGTACAGGTAAAAGGTACAAAACAAGGCGTTTCAGCCGATGACCAAGGTGCATTTTCAATTTCTGTAAACTCCTCAGCTAAGATTTTAGTAATCTCAGCCATCGGTTTATTACCGCAGGAGATTAGAATTGGAACTGGGTCTGTAATTAATGCAACACTTGCTCCGGGCGATAAAAGCCTGGATGAAGTAGTGGTGGTTGGATACCAGGCAGTAAAGAAAAAAGACCTGAACGGAGCTGTATCGGTGATAAGTAGTAAAGAATTGGCACAAAAGCCAATCAGTAACTTTACGCAACTGCTGCAAGGTAAATCTACCGGTTTACAAGTGGTGGGTGCCAGCGGACAGCCCGGTACAAGTGGATTCTTACGTATTCGCGGAACGGGTTCTATCAATGCTTCATCAGAACCATTGATCATGATTGATGGTATCGCCGTTACCTCTACCGCATTTGCATTGATTAATCCCAATGACATTGAGAATGTTACTGTATTGAAAGATGCATCATCTGCCGCTATATACGGATCACGTGCAGGAAACGGTGTAATCGTGGTTACCACAAAATCAGGTAAAGCAGGTAGTGCCCAGATTCGTTATTCTTTTCAAAGAGGGTTTGTTTCATTACAGGAATTACCCAATGTGCGTTTAATGGACTCTAAAGAAAAATTACAATGGGAATATGAAGCCGGAATTACCAATCCAATTATCGATTCGATGATTACGAACAGGAAGGCCCAGGGCGTATTTCCAGCTACTGCAACACTATTTAACTTAGCAACAGATCAACGTGCTGCATTATGGGATTTGACAACTTCACGTGGAGCAGGTGATTGGAGAAATTATTATTTGCAAAATGCCAGTACTGAATCACACGAAGTATCCATTAGCGGAGCTACTGACAAAATGAAATACTTTTTTTCTGTAAATAAGTTAGATGAAGTTGGCTTAGTTTATAAGAGCAACAGAAATAGAATTGGTGCAAGATTGAATATGGAATATAAAGCACTAGACTGGTTAACTACCGGTGTGAATGTTTCTACAGCCTATGCAAGAGAATACCAAAACAGAGAGTTATTTAATTCTCAGGCACCTTGGACAGGTTATTTCCTGACTAATCCATATGAGCCTGTTTATTTACCAAATGGCACTTACAATCTTACCTTCCAGGGATTTTCTCCATTAGAAGGACAGGATTTTAATACTTTCTACAATAATAACCTCTCTACTTTTGCTACAGGTTTTGTTGAGGGAAAGTTTTTTAAACACCTGGCAATTAAATCATTGGTTGCATTAAATTATAACACGTTATTATCTGAAAGTTATTTGCAACCCGGATCAAACCTGGCAGCAATCCTCGGTTACAATTCAAAAACAGATGCAGGAAACCAGGATTTACAATTAGTGTACACCAATACAGCTACCTGGAACCAGACTTTTAAAAGTAAGCATAACATCAGTTTACTGGCAGGTCAGGAATTCTCAAAAAGGAATTTTTATTCATACGCATTAGAAGGAAGGGGATTTCCTACTGCTTCTGTAAATACAATTGACAACGCTTCTCTGGCCCAGAGAGCAACAACAAGCAGAAGTCAGTTCTCAATCATTTCTTATTTTGGTAGTGCAGCGTATGACTTTGATAAAAAATATGGTATCAAGTTTAGTGGAAGAAGAGATGGATCATCCCGTTTTGGTATAAACAACCGTTTTGCTAATTTCTGGGCAGTAAGTGGCTGGTGGAATGCTAAAAACGAAAATTTCATGTCGAAAGTTTCTTTCCTGAGTGACTTGAAAGTTAGAGGCTCAATAGGTACTGCGGGTAATGTGCCAAACCAGTTTTATGGTTCATTGGGAACGTATGCTTTGAATGCCGCATATAATAATTTACCTGCAGCGATTCCTGCTCAAATAGCTAATCCTGATCTTACCTGGGAGAAAAACAAAAACTGGGATTTAGGAGTTGACTTCGGATTCTTAGAAAACAGAATTACGGGTACTTTCGATTATTATAACAGAGTTACCAATGACTTATTGTATCCGCAGCCTGTAAGCCTGGCTACTGGTTTTTCAAGTGTATTGAGTAATATTGGAACTTTGAAAAACTCAGGATTTGAGATTGGTCTGAGTGGCGATATTTTTCGTCAAAAAGATTTCAAATGGAATGTATCTGTAAGCTATACCAATAACACTAATAAAGTAACCAGCCTGATCTCTGATGATGTTCCTTCAACAGGTACTTCAAGGTTAAAAATTGGTCAGCCGCTGAATACCTACTTCCTGGTAAGATGGGCGGGCATAAATCCGGCGAATGGCAAGAACCAATATTATAAAGCAGATAATAGTATTACAGAAACCTATTCTGCCAGTGATGCTGTACTGCTGGAAGGTAAAACACCACTTGCTAAGTACTTTGGTAGCGTGAATTCAAATGTTACATTCAAACAGTTTGATTTATCTCTGCAATTCTACTATACCGGTGGTAATTACACATATAATAACCAATACCAGAACAACCTTGCAGATGGTGGCGGTGCTTCTGTTGGTTTAAGACCGCAGTATACGGCAGCTTTTGACTACTGGCGGAAAGCAGGAGATATTTCTCAGTTCCCAAGTTTGAACGATCCTACACAGAAACAAAATCTTACGACAACTAAGTACCTTGAAAAAGCAGACTATGTTACGCTTAGAGATATAGTGCTGTCTTACAATCTTTCAGATGCTATTGCAAAGAGGATTAAACTTAGTGGTGTGCGATTTTATGTTCAGGGAACTAACCTGTGGCTGAAAACCAAGTTTCATGGACTTCCTGAAATTGGCGTTTCTAACAGAGAAAATGGTACCCCGGTTCAGCCAGGTTTGAATAACTTATATGCTTATCCATCTTCTAAAGCAGTAACTGTTGGATTAGATATCAGATTTTAAATGTCTAAATAATTAATTATATGAAAAAATTTCTTTACTTAATAGCGCTTTCTGCTTTTTTTGCTTCTTGCAAAAAGGCGGAATTAGATTTACAACCGTTTAATCAGATAGAAACGGCAAGCGCCTTTACAACCCAGACAGATGTTACCCTCGCCATAAATGGTATGTATAATGGGTTGCGTACAAATAACTATGTAAACGGCAACTGGAATATTATTGCGGATGTAATGGCCGACAATGTTATTGTAAGCAGTTTAGGAAGACAAACACTTACTTTCTTTGGCGACTGGAGATATAATGCTGATAATACACTCGGCTTTTTCCAGACAGGCTATTCTATTAACAGAAGGGCAAATGCAATTCTTGAAAATATTGAAGCATTTCCAGCAGGCGCTTTCAAAGACAATACAAAAGGAGAAGCATTGGCACTCAGGGCAATGGTTTATTTAGACATGGTTAGAACGTATAGCAAAACTTTTGAAAATGCTTCTGCCACAGACTCTACAATGGCTTACATTACTACCACAGATGCCAAAATTCTGCCTAGTAAAGAGAGCGTAAAAGGTTTTTATAATAAAGTGATCAGTGATTTAACAACTGCATTGCCCCTTATCGGCGCTAACAATGGGGTAGGACGTTTTAATAAGGCTGTTGTTTCAGGTCTGTTATCCAGAGCATATTTGTATACTGGTGATTTTGCAAACTGTATCACAGCTTCAAATGCTGCTCTTGGAACAACCCCGGTGTTACCAAATATTGCTGATTTTCCAAAAATCTGGACCGATGATACAAACAATGGCGTATTGCTTAAAGTTCTTAACACAACCCTTGATAACGTGAATACCCTTGGTGTGAATTATTTTCAAATTGTAGGAGGATTAATTAAATCTGAGTACGTGGTTGAATATAATTTGAACAAAAAGTATTTAAGTAATGATGTTCGTACAAGCTCATATATACAGACCAGTCTTTTCAATGGTGTTTTACAAAACCACATTGTTAAATACAGAAGCAGGTCTGGTGCGGGTGTTGCCGGAGTTGTTGATGCAAAAGTTTTAAGAACTGCCGAGGTTTTACTTAACAGGGCAGAAGCATATCAGCGTTCTGGATTTGATTTAAATGCATTAGCAGATCTTAATTTGCTGAAATCGAACAGGTATACTGGCTTTACGAATATTGTTGGTCTCGCCGGTCCCGCTTTATTGGCAGAAATTTTAGCAGAAAGAAGATTGGAATTAGCTTTTGAAAGCGACCGTTTCTGGGATCTAAAGCGTAGGAATCAACCTGTTGTGAGAGATCCAAATTTCGGAGACAGGGCAGACGGCACAGGTGTAAAATATATTTTCACAAACTTAGCTGCGGGAGATTATCGTTTCCAGATTCCTTTCCCTTCTACTGAAGTAAATTTCAATAAAGCATTCACGCAAAATCCTGGCTATTAATTATAGCTGGTTGCATCTGCGTAATAAATTAACAGGCTATAGAATAGTCCCGGTTGCCTTAGGCGGCCGGGATTTTTTTAGCTACCTACTTTTATTCGTTAAGTAAAGCTCAGAACCGGGTGTTTCATTAAAACAAGTAACCTGTACCTTCCACATTATAGCCTGCTTAACCAAAATACAAAATCCCAAAAGAACCTCTTTTGGGATTTTGTATTTTGGTTAAACCGAATAGGAGGTTTTTTTATTTTAGTACTTCCTGTAATTTCTTTTCTAACTGTTCGCCTCTCAGGTCGGTGGCAATTATTATTCCTTTGGGGTCAACCAATACATTAAAGGGAATACCATCAATATGATAGAGGGGAACCATGCTACTTTCCCATTGTTTCAGGTCGCTTACATGTGTCCAGGTTAATTTGTCATCTTTTATCGCTTGTTCCCAATCGGCTTTTTCTTTATCAAGTGATACACCCAGGATAGTAAAATTTTTATCCTTGAATTTATTATAGGCTGCAACCACATTCGGGTTTTCTTTTCTGCAAGGCCCGCACCAGCTGGCCCAGAAATCAACCAATACATATTTACCTTTTAAACTGCTTAACTGAAAAACCTTTCCATTTACATCAGGTAAACTGATCTCAGGAGCCGGCTGATTGAGTAACACAGATTTAGGTGCAGCGGGCTTTTGTACGGTAAGCAAACTCTTGATTTTGGCCAGGCCGCTGTGTTCTTTAAATTTATCTGCCGAGGCATTGGCCAATGCCAGTACTTCTTCCTGCGTCATGGTGCGCGATGCCATACCCAATGCATAATACCTTGCTGCGGCACTGGGTGATTGGTTAATAAAATCGGTAACCATTTTGTTCATCTGCTTTATCTGTGTATCCCTTTGCAAACGAACCAGTGTTAAGGTACTGTCTGTAACTTTTTGCTTTTGTAAAGTATCTATCTGCATAAATGTAACATAGAGTGCAGAATCTTTTTTGCGATAGTCCTCAAACAAAATATGCAGGCTTTCACTGGCAGGTGAGCCATCCAGCGTATAGGTTTTATAATGGTTTACATCAAGCGTTACTTTAATGCTTTTTGAGTCATTCACCAATAACACATCAGGACCGTTCTCTATTACCAGCCGGTACAGGCCTTCTTCTTTGCCCATGGCACGTAGTTCAAAAGTTCCGTTTGATTTGAGTGAGGTTGAATCAAGAACCACAGGTTGTTCACCTCCATAAGGGAGTTCCTGCAAAAATATTTTTTTTGCAGGTGCATGTTCAATCTTTCCACTTACCGTGAATGCGCCGAATTTTTTTTCCTGGCAAGCGAAAAGTGTAATGATGGTTGTTAAAAGGAGGACGGTTTTTTTCATGAGGGTTTATTTACGCTGTACCTGTTTTTTGTTATTTATTCAGTTTCTGTTCTAATAACTGTGTTACTATTTTCGGATCGGCTTTACCCTGGCTGCGCTTTTTTACTTCGCCAACAAATAAACCGATCAGGCCTTTCTTGCCTTTTTTATATTCGGCTACTTTATCTGGCATAGCTTCCAATGCTCCCGCTACCCATGTTTCCAGTTCATCCGTATCACTTACCTGGATAAGATTAAGTTTTTCAGCAACGGATAAAGGCGATTGATTTTCTGCAATAACCACAGGTAATATCCTTGAAGACGCAACGGAGAAGTTAACCTTACCATCTTCTACCAATTTTATCAAATCCGCTAAAACAGCTGCTTGCAATGGGATGGTTTGAATTCCGGTACCCGCTTCGTTTACATATTGACGGATAGGACCCAATAGCCAGTTAGCCACTGCTTTGTATTGTGTTGTATGGATTATTACAGATTCAAAATAATCTGCGGTAGCTTTTTCATCGCATAATTGCGTGGCATTATATTCACTCAGGCCATACTGTGTTTGGTATTTTAGTGCTAATTCATTTGGAAGGGAAGGCAGCGCAGCTTTTACCTGGTTGATGAATTCATCAGTTAAATGGAAGGGTGCGAGGTCGGGATCAGGAAAGTAGCGGTAATCATTCGCCTCTTCTTTATCGCGGATTGAAAAAGTGGTATCGGTGGAAGCATCAAAACTGCGTGTTTGCTGTTGTACTTTACCACCACTCTCTACCAATTGTATCATCCTGTCAATTTCGTATTCAATGGCTTTTTTTACATTGCGGATAGAGTTCAGGTTTTTCACTTCTACTTTGGTGCCTAACTCTTTTTCGCCTTTCAGGCGGATAGAAACATTCGCGTCGCAACGCAGGCTGCCTTCTTCCATATTGCCATCACAAATACCAATCCACCTTACCAGTTTGCGAACTTCGGTTACATATTGCCAGGCTTCTTCGGCCGAAAACAGATCGGGCTCGGTAACAATTTCAACCAGTGCTGTGCCTGCCCGGTTTAAATCAATACAGGTAAAGTTATCATCCATATCGTGAATACTTTTACCGGCATCTTCTTCCATATGGATCCTGTTGAGCTGTACATTCCTTTCACCAGCGGTTGTTTTGATAACGATGTGGCCACCTTTGCACATAGGTGTGGTATGCTGCGATATTTGATATCCTTTGGGAAGATCGGGGTAGAAATAATTTTTGCGGGCAAAATAATTATCTTTTTCAATTTCGCAGTTACAGGCTAACCCCATCCTGATGGCATATTCCACAGCTTTTTTATTTGTCTTGGGTAAAGTGCCCGGGTGGCCCATGGTAACAGGACTGATATGCGTATTGGGTAATGCACCAAAAGCGGTACTATCGCCGCAAAATAATTTGCTGTCGGTTAACAATTGTGCATGTACTTCGAGCCCTATAACGGCTTCATATTTTTCGTGCGGTACCATACTTGCGCAAAAATAGCCTTAATCATAGATTTATCTCTGATTTCGCTGATTACTTGTATGATCCCTGGTTTCCCCGATCATTTGCGAGATCAAACGGATTATAAAGAGAGAATCTTTTTTAGGTCTTCCGGGGTAACGGTTAGCAGGCCAACGGGTGGAAGGCGGCGGGTGAGCTCCTTCCAGTTCTTATCCTTTGTAAAAATGGATTGCAACATGGGTATTGCTTTTGAAAGCTGTTTGTTATTGACTAAGGCAATGGCTGTCCAGTACTGCATTTCAAGATTGGCGGGGAAGAGTTGCATGGCTGCATTGTATTCATTCATGGCCAGGGGCATATTATTCTTTTCTACTGCGAGGTCTCCATTGTTCATGTGTTCATACGCAAGGTGAACCGTGTAAAGCCTTCTTAACTCCTGTAAAGGTTTGGCTGCATCATCTACTCTCAGGTCAACAGATTTATTATTCCAGATCTCGGTGCTTTTACCGGGTACCACAATTAATGCTGCTGCCTGCATTCCACGAATATCGCCGCCGGCTTTTTGTGCCGCTTCCAATGCGAGCAATACCCTTTCAGCCAATGGCTTTGTACTGTTTTGTTCAAATGATTTTACCATGTATTCGCAAACCTGGTCGCCCAGCATCATGTTGCTCTGTACACTAAACTGGTTACCTTTTATGTGTTTAGCTACCTGTATGCAGTTTTTACCTGTATGTGTTGCTACGTTTCCTTTATTGTCAATAATGGCTACCTGCCGTACCTCCCTGCCGGCATCGGCTTTCGTTAAACTGTCGAGGGCCTCTTGTGCTGTAAAACCTTTTTTTAACAGGCTGAGGGCTTTTGGCCCATAGGATTTATCAACAAAAGACTGCGTTGCCACCGCACCCACACCGGCCTCAGCCCATGGTACTGATGTGCCTACACTAAACCAATGGCTTTGTACGCCAACGGCTATCTCCCCTGTTTTTTCATCACGTGCTACAATGGAAAAAGTATGCACCAATGGTTGTTTGGTCGAATACACCTGGGCCTGCACAGAAATGGTTATGATTAAAGCAATAAAGGGGATGATTTTTTTCATGTAGAAGGGTTGAGAGGTAAAGTTAGTAATATGGGTCGGGACGCTAAAGCAACCTGAACCATATTACTAACTTTACAAGAACACAAGAAAAAGAATATGGTTGCGGTTATTATGGCTTAGGCCGTTTAGCAAACCGACCCAAAAAAACCGCGCTAAGAATAGCGCGGTTAGTACACATGAGAAAAAATCAAATCGCTTAATGTAATTTAAGATATGACGGTTCAGGGCACATATGAGTAAGAAAATATATGATTTAAATCGCTGTAGCGTGCCAACTCATAGGTCCGCAGTTTTTAATTTCTTTGGAAATTTGATGTCAGTGGTTTGTGTTTTGCCACTACGCTGATAGGTAACTTTAATCGTATCGCCCTCTTTCAGGGTTTTTACTTTTTCCCTTAGGTCATCTACTGAGGCTACGGATTTGCCATCAATGTCTAAGATCACATCATCTTTCTGCATGCCGGCTTTTGCCGCCGGCGTATCGTTGTCAACATCCAATACTTTTACGCCTTTACCTTCTGCCAGGTCCTGTATTTCCAATCCCAGCCTCGGTTTGCGGCTATAACCTAGGTCCATGCCGTTTATCCTGGGCAAACTGTTCATTCTTGGCATACGCGGCATTGCAAAATTAAAGTTGCTGCCATCCATATTGAATTCCTTAACATCTGCAGATTTATTTTTGCCTAAGGTAGCCGTTGTGGTAGCTTCCTTGCCATCGCGCAGGTATGTTAAAGTAGCTTTGTCTTCGGGTTTGTATTTACCTATTGCATCATAGAGGTCGGTACTGTTTTCTATTTTGGTATCACCTACTTTGGTAATGATATCCTCTTTTTTTAATCCCGCTTTTTCAGCGGCACTTTCTTTTTCAACAGATGTGATTGTCACGCCTTTCTCGTTTTTTTCAGAAACCACGCCTAGGAATGCAGTGTTTCCCAAAAATGGGAAAGCATCGCCAAACATTTTCATTCCACCCATCGCTGCCATAGGGGCTAAATGAGCCCGGATACCCGGCATTAACGGCCCTATGCCTTTGTTTCGCAGTACTTCAATATCTGCGTCTTTCATATCCTCTAATGGTTTGCCATTAATAGTAATATTATCGCCATCCACTACAATGGTTATCTTTTCTTTGCTGTCGTTTTTTTTGCGGATGGTAATGGTTTCATCTTTTTTAGACCTCTCTTTGGTCTGGGCTGTGGCCGAGCCGGTAAGTAAGAGTGCCAATAACGCTACAGGTAAAATTTTGATATACATAACGGTAAGATTTTGATGTACGAATTTATTAGTAGATCAAATCTAATTAATTTTTCAAATACGAAACTATTCGGAAATGTTAAAAAAGGTTAATGATTTTAAGGATTAGCCGGTTTTTTGATGTTGTGAATGGAAAACTGCCTGTCTAGCGTTGTATTCTTGTATATGCTTGTGAATAGGAAGATTTTTGAGAGGTATTGTTGAAAACGAAAAAGAGTAAGTTTCACTAAATTAAAAGCCAGCGGCCTCCGGTTTTACAATTAATAAACAGTTCTTGAATCACTTTATAAAGGATACTTGTGTATGTTCGAGACCATGATTCGCTCAGGGCCGCTCGGCCTTAAAACAGAAACTGATTAAGTTTTTTTCATCAATATATCGCTAATATCAAAATTTGATATAGAAAAATGAATAGGATCACCACACGTTAAGGAGAGGGATTTGCCGAGGTTCACAGATTACAATTGTGCACCTATAAATTTGAGGCGAGAAAATACTTGTTAAATTAATTCGTAACTATCATTTATTGACGAATCAGCAATCAACATTTTTACTTTTTCAATAACCAGGGTCAGATTACTGGCATCCGTTCCACCGGCTGTAGCCAATGTTTTCTGTCCACCGCCGCCACCTTTGATCAGGGCTGCAATTTGTTCTTTGATAATCTTTGGGGCCTCTA
>JANXUL010000124.1 GCA_025356235.1 Bacteroidota bacterium | reverse complement strand
CGGATATGTACATCAATGGTTCGGTCGCCTACAATTACATCATTACCCCAAACCTGAGGATCTCATTACGCAGGAAAACACGGCCCGGGCGGGAAGCCAGTAAATATAATAATTCAAACTCTTTTTTGGCGAGGATCAGTTCCTTCCCCTCGATGGTAACCAGGAATTTAACGGGGTCAATATTGATATTTCCCAACTGGATATCCTTTCCCGTGTCTTTATTATTCACCCTTCTGAACAATGCATTTACACGGCTCACCAGTACTTTCGGACTGATGGGTTTGTTTACATAATCATCAGCGCCTGTTTCAAGTCCCTTGATCTGGGAGGCTTCGTCGCTCATGGCGGTTAAAAAAATGATGAGTGTATCCTGGAAGATGGGTTGGGAACGGAGTATCTGGCATACTTCCACCCCTGTTTTACGAGGCATCATTATGTCTAAGATGATGAGGTCTGGATGGAGTTGTTTAGCCCTTTCAATGGCTTCATTGCCATCTTTGGCGGTATATATCTCATAACCTTCTTTGCCAAGGTTATAACTTACTATTTCTAAAATATCCGGTTCATCATCTGCTATCAGTATCTTTTTCGCTTTGCCTTCCATGAGTTAACCTAATGTTTACATAAAATTAATTTTAAAGAACCGCAATTTGGGGTTTTGGCTTTATTATGTTATTGTTAACTGCAAAAAGTGGGGAAAAGCGCTCTTGCAGATAAATGGCAGTATTTTTGCATATACGTATGAGAATGAAGAAAATCTACACAGTCGTATTGGGTTTAGTAATAGGAATGACCGCTTTTTCGCAGCAGGAACTGGCAATGCCACCCATCCCGCCCATTAGGGTCTTGCATCATGAAAACATCGTGAATTCGCTGAATGCAATCGCCAAACTGAACCGGAAGACCGATAAAGTTTTGCCATATACCCAAAATGATGCCCTGAATATTGAAATTGACCGGTCTGTAAGGATAAGGGTAAATAACTTGCGTGCGGGAATAGAATTGACTAAAAAATTAGATGAAAATGCAAAATTCAAATGGCTGCGTGGCGTAAATGAAATGCTTACAGGTTTTATTTCCGCCTACCAGGCAAAATTAATGAAAGCGGGGTTGTTACCCGCCCTTGTAAAAGCGTATGATGATGCCATGCAACTGGAGCTTGCCGGAAATTCGATTACTCAGGTGATTGCAGATAACGAAATAGAAACAGGCAATATTCTGCTCGATAATTTTGCGTTGAAAGACAATATAGGCATACCGGAAGCAAGGGATATTTTAGTGTTGAAAGCCTGCCAGCGTAACCCCCAAAGTATTTTAAAAATACTAACCAAATACCCCAATAACCGTTACGCAGACAGCCTGATTGTACTCGCGGCTTTCCGTAACCAGGAAGAATTGTATACCTATGCCTCTGTACCCAATGCTTTGGGAAGGAAAATCCAATCAGTTGATAACCCGCTGGTAAAAATTATTGGAAAGCTGGCACTAATACGAACCGGCAGGATGTATTTCCCTTTCCTGGATAACCTCTATCATAAAAAAATAACCATTGATTCCATTACCCCTTTTGTGATCAATGAAGGCTCTAAAGGATATTATTCTTTATTGGTAAAGACAAGGATCGACTATGCCGAACGGATGTTGCATGGCGATACGCCAATGGCAGCACAGGTATTAACCAATAGATTAAAATCAAAAGCAGTTGAATTATATATTAATGAGATCAACGCTTTGCATGATGAACCGAACGAAAATATCCGGTTTAAGAAACTGGAAGAACTGAACCCACAGGAATTATATTATCTCGCAGTATTGGGGGAAGAAGAAATATATACCTCCAGTTTTGTAAGCGGTGTATACCCGCGCATCTTCCAAAAAATGGATGTTCCGCGTTCGGATAGTTTATTGATGACCCTGCACAATGATTACTATAAAAAGTTCATCAAAATGTGTGCGGCGTATAATACATTGGATAACTTCTTAAGCCGTATGGACAGATCCACTGCTCAAAACCTTATTCGCAGTTTTGTAAGTGGACTGGAAAACACCAAAACACTGGAAGATGCTGTTGATGTAGCCGATTCTTATGCCAGCATTTACAATAAAGACATACAAAAACTTATACTTGAACAGGTACAGCAAAAATTAAAAGAAAGCGATAGTCAACACAATCAAAGGGGACAGGTTATCTATAATTTATTGAATACCATTTTCCTTTCGATGGATTCAACCAAAAAAATTGATGTGGCTGCCAAACTGGGTATCAATCCTATTTATTACATGCCCAATAAACTGCTGAAGGATACCAGTGGCAGAATCATCATGCAACAGTTTTTTTATGGCGATAAAGATGGTGCAACTGTGTTCAATGCATTTTTAAACAGGTTCCGGAACGCCAACTGGAAGATCATCAAGAAAGCCAATTGGGTGGAAGTAGCTTCTGTAAAAGGAACGCCCGTTAGCATTTATGCCAATCTCCCACTGGATGAAAAAAAGGAACTGGATGAGCAATCGCAAGACAGCCTGATCAGCTACCTGGCTGATAATAATCTTGAGCCCAGTATTGTTATTCATCGTGGACATAGCTACTATCTGAAAACAACTATCGGTAAACTCGCACCTTCGGCTAAAGTAATCCTGTTGGGCAGTTGTGGCGGTTACCAAATGCTTAATGAGGTACTCGATATTTGTCCGGGTGCCCATATCATTTCTTCCAAACAAGTAGGAACGGGTATTATTAACCAGGGCCTCATCAATGTAATTAGTGAAACCCTCAGGCAGGGTAAAGACCTTAACTGGCCGCAACTTTGGGGTAGTATGGAAGTAAGATTCAGCGGCAGTGCCAAAGAAAAATTTGATGATTATGTGCCACCCTATAAAAATCTCGGTGCCATTTTTATTATGGCGTATAACAAAGCGGTCGAGAATAAATAACAGTAAACTATTGTAAAAAGGGATTGTGCAGCTTCTCATGGCCTATTGTAGTATTTGACCCATGCCCGGGAAACACTTCTACTTCATCGGGCAGCACAAACAATTGCTCACGAATACTTTTCAATAATGTTTGAGGGTTGCCGCCCGGCAGGTCGCTGCGGCCGATGCTTTCCCTGAAAAGCACATCACCCCCAATAAGCAGTTGCTGTTTTTCGCAATAAAAGCAGATACTGGCTGGCGAATGCCCGGGTGCCAGTATCACACGCAAGATATCCTCATCCAATAAAACCGTATCCCCCTCATTCAGAAAATGAAGCGGGCCGCTGTAATTAATAAAAGGCAGCCCCCATTTTTCTCCGGATAATGGGGCCAGTTTCAGCATCTGCTCTTCCCCGGGATGGATGTATAATTCCAACCCCCAGGTATCATGTACCCATTTATTGCCAAACACATGATCCAGGTGGCAATGGGTATTCAGCAACCTTACAGGCTCAAGTTGCGTATCTGTAATAAAGTTTTTTAACGTTTCCTGTTCAGCGGTAAAGTAACAACCGGGATCAATTATAATAGCTTTGTTGTGTTCATTGTACAGGATATAGGTATTTTCCTGTACGGGACTAAATGTAAAAACCTTGATCTTGACCATAATGTATTTTTACCCGCTTTTAATGGTAAATGACTAATTTTAAAACACTAAAGTTCGGATATGCAAGTGAATCGAATTACACAATGGTTTGTTTTTGTCATTTTTCTTTTTCCATTCTTTTCTACCGCGCAGGTAAATTCGGTGGAGTTTGGAAAAAACCGTGTACAGCATAAGAAATTTATCTGGAAATTTTACCAATCACCCAATTTCAACACTTATGTGTCACAAGGTGGGGTAGAACTGGGCAAATTTGTGGCCCAGGTAGGTGAAGAAGAATTGCGTTCTATAGAAAATTTTATTGAATATTCCCTGCAACGCCGGGCAAATATTGTTGTGTATAATAATTATGATGATTATAAAAGCAGCAATATCGGTTTGGGCAGCGACTGGCAAAACTCTGGTGGCGTAACCAAACTCGTGAACAACAAGTTGGTGGTTTATTTCGATGGTAACCACGAACACCTGAAACGCCAGATACGCGAAGGGATTGCAAAAGTATTAACTGATAATTTATTGTTTGGGGATGATATTGGCGAGTTTGCCAGTAACCAGGCCCTGCTTGACCTGCCTAAATGGTTGGTGGATGGATATGTTTCATATGCAGGGGAAGCCTGGAGTACGGAAAAAGATGACGAATTGAAAAGTGCTATCCTTGGGGGTAGTTATGGTTCCTTTTACCAGTTTGCTTTTGAAAAACCTGTTTTGGCCGGCCATGCATTCTGGAATTATATAGGCGAAAAATACCGCAAAGAAAACATCACTTACCTGTTATACCTGGCACGTATTTATAAAAACCTGAACAATGCCTGTTTGCGTGTTTGTAAAAAGAAATTCAAAGACGTGCTTTCAGACTTCATGCAATATGAGCAGGAAGTGTATGCAAAAGATATCCGCCAGCGGCGTAACCAACCAAAGGGGCAATTGAATATTTCTGAAGACGTCTCAAAAAATGATTATTTCCGTTTCCAGGCCAACCCCAATCCGAAAAGTAACACGTATGGCGTGGTTGAATTTAAAAAAGGTCTGTACAGCGTGAAAATGATGGAGAATTTTTACGACGCAAAAACATTGCTGAAAATTGGCGTTCGAACCAACCAGGGTGATATCAATCCCCATTACCCTATTTTGGCATGGGATGGAAAAGGAACTCGTTTATTGGTAATTTATTGGGAGAATGGTAAAACGAAAATGTTTGTTTATGATTTAATTGCCAAATACAAAAGGTTCAAACAAGAGATTACCGGGTTCGACCAGATACTGGATGCCTCTTTTATGCTTGATGCCAATTCCCTTGTTTTAAGTGCAGTAAAGAATGGACATTCTGATATTTTCACTTACAAGATTGAAGAACAAAAATCAGTACAAATCACCAATGATGTGTATGATGATATTGATCCCACCTTCATCGCTTTCCCTAACCGCGTAGGAATTATTTTCGCATCCAACCGTCCATATCCAACTGCATCCAGTCAGGATACCGTATTGCCCAGTAAGTACCGTTTTAATATTTATATGGTAGACATACTCAACGACAGCAAAGAAAAACAACTTGCCAAACTCACCAACCTTAAAACGGGTAATGCGCGTTACCCCATGCAATACAATACCAACCACTTTACATTTGTATCTGATGAAAATGGTATTGGTAACCGTTGGGCGGGTTTCTTTACTACACAAAGAAACGGGTTGGATACATTGTATTATATAGGCGATGAGTTACTGCGTAACCCGGCCCCAAAAGAATTCGATTCTACTTTACGGGCATGGCAAAAACAGGAGCCGGACAGCGTAAGTTATTTTCAGGTGTATAAAGATTCTACGTACACATTCCCGATCACCAACTATCAAAGTACGCTATTGGAAACAAGGATTGCGGGTAATAACGGGCAGGTGAGCGAGGTAAGAAGAGAGGGTGATTATAAATTCGTGTATAAATTAAAAGTAGATGAAGTTGCGTTGAATAAACGCAATGTGAATGCACGCCCCACAGAGTATATGAAAAAACTGTTGGCAGAAAAAAAGACTGCCGACGGTAAAGCCATCATCTATAACAAAAAAAATGGGGCCGATACAACAAAAAAAGCAAAAGATTTTTTTCAGAATGAATTTGCCGATGAGAAGCCGGATAGCAGCAGCGTGGCCATGAAAGCAAAAACAGAATTATTACCTGTGGAAAGAGCTTCTATACTTTCGAAATCGAAACTGTTTGATTACAGGTTGAAATTCAGTTCCGATTATGTGTTGAGTGGTTTTTCCAATAATATCCTGGTAAACCGTTACCAACCTTATGCCGGCGGTTCGGGTCCCATTCAATTAAATAATGGCAATGATTTTAATTTCACTTTCCGCGTAGGGGTAAGCGACCTGATGGAAGATGTGAAATTTGTGGGTGGGGTACGTTTCGGCACCAACCTTAGTGATAAGGATGTATTCTTCACCTATCAAAATCTTCGCAAGCGTTTAGACTGGGGTGCTACTTATTACAGGAGTAATGTAACTAACTTCTTTAACACCAGTTTTAATAGTGCACTATTTACCAACCTCTACCAGTTGAATTTTACTTATCCGTTTAATGAAGTGAAAAGCCTGCGCGCAACCATTGGCCTGCGCACAGACAGGGGCGTACTTCGTTCCTATGATAACAATTCAGGGTTACCTGATCCGAATGCGTTGAAATATAAGGACACACTCACAAAATATATTGTATCGAGAATTGAATATGTGCATGACAATACAATCAATCCCACGCAGAATATTTGGCTGGGGTTACGATACAAAGTTTACTTTGATGTGAATATGCCAACGTTCAAAACATCTCTCAATAACGGTAAAGCCACTTTTAACCTTGGATTTGACGGAAGATATTACCATAAAATTTACCGCAACTTCATTTGGGCGGGACGTGCTGCTGCAGATTTTTCATGGGGTGGACAGAAGCTGATTTATTATTTGGGTGGTGTGGATGGATGGATCAACCCGAGGTTTAATAAGAACCAGCCGGCACCTGACCAATCGTATGCATTCCAATCGCTCACATTGAATATGCGGGGGTACAACCAAAATATTGCCAACGGCAATAATGCTTTTGTGATCAACAGTGAGTTCCGGTTCCCTGTTTTTTCTACATTGTTCAGCAGGCCTATCAATAATGCGTTACTGCGTAATTTCCAGATTATACAATTTATTGATCTGGGTACAGCATGGAACGGTAAATACAATGGTATCAAGCGGCCGGGTGAAGTTATTTCAGCCCCGAATACACCCGTAGTGGTAAGAATTGATGCAGGAGGCCTTGGTCCTTTTGCCGGTGGATATGGCTTTGGTGTACGTAGTACCTTACTCGGTTACTTTATGAAATTAGATGCAGGCTGGCCTATGAAAGGAATATTTAAAGGACAACCGATTCTATATTTTGCTTTGGGATTTGATTTCTAATAATTCGTTTATACTGGTGACTAGCCCCAGCATACGAATACAAATTTTTATTACAGATTACAGTATTGGAAACAGATTTTTTCTGTGCCGATACTGTATTTTTTTTTAGACTTTTAACGAGAAAAAAATGTACCGGTCAGTTTTTGTCTTTTACTAGATGCGGAAGATTTTGTAAAGTAAAATAGATGATTCCTAAAAATACTGAGAACAAAAGGGTAAAGACCCACAACTTGGAATAGTGTTGTGGTAGCAGAACATGGTGGGCCGAAGTGTACACCAGAATTCTCGGATCTGTTATCAGATCCCAACTATTGAACCGAAGGAATCTGCCAATAAAAACGCCATAGCTACAAAGTAATAAACTACCAATCTCGCATACCCTTACCCACATGGGTTTAAAATAACGGGATAAGAATTTTTCTACATTCATAAGCGATACCATGCCAAGTATTAATCCGTTCCATGCGGCGGAAATAACCAATACAAGGTCGTACCAATAAGGAACGGGGAGCCGCTCTTCATAATGAAAAAGGTCTGTGATAATGTAAGGTGCATTGGGAAAGAACAATAACCACATCAACAATAATAATACGGCCAATACATTCATTTTTTTCAACTTCAATAATTGGGTACTGCATACATAAGGAATGGCTGCAAGGAAAGTGTTCCATCCATAAAAACTATAATCGAATGTAGATGAATAGTAAAACCGAACCAATAACAAACTCATCGAAAAGGTAATAGACAGCAATAACATTTTGCTGATAGGTGATATTTTCATACTCATAATAAGGCTGATATTTTAGGGATAAAAATCAGTAATCCGATAATAGCACTCAAAATAGCCGACAATAATACCGCAGCTGCAGCTACGTCTTTCACTGTTTTGATATATGGATGCGGTGCTTCATGTACAACATCGCATAGTTTTTCCAATGCATGGTTCAGCATTTCAAATCCGATTACTATAGACATGCACAACAAAAGAATACACCATTCTGTGGGGGCTATATTAAAATAAAAACCTGCTAAAGCCACGAGTATCCCTGCCAGAGAATGGATTTTGCCGTTACGGTCATGCGTAATAAAATGGCTGATACCGTTGAACGCATGTGTAAATGCGCTAATGAGGGGCTGTGGTTTCATTTTTTGTGATTGACGTTTTATCTGCAACCCATTTCCACCAGAAAGCGGTGCAACTGGTATACACAAACATATGATAAAGATCATCAGAAACTGAATGGCCGTTTCTGATGATGGCCATGAATACAGGAATAAGAAACAGAAAAGCTAAAGCAGAAACAATAACACCTTCGGCCCGGATGGGAATGTATAGCCATCCATAAGTTTTAAACCAATTCATATGCCTGTAATTTAAAATGAAATAATTATTTACTCGTGCATTGCCTTGTTAAATGTACTCAATAATGTGAGTTTTTTAATGTAATCAGCCTTCGGTTAGCTGAGATTCTCCATTTTAGGATTAAGGAAAATCAATAAAAATCAGCCTTTCGCTTATTTTAAAAAATATTGGAGGAGCGGGTCATTTTCTTCTATTTTTCATATAGCTAAACGTAAATATCCAAATCCTAAAATAATATTCAATACTATTTGCTTTTCCCACCAGGCTGTCTTATATTAAACTTCCGAATTCTTCCCACTAAAAGGATTTGCCTGTTTTTTATTCCTACATAAACCCAAAACTGCTTCATGGAAGTACATCATCATCCTCATGTTGAAAAGAAAAGTTTTAAAGAGTATTTTTTAGAAGGCTTAATGATATTCTTAGCGGTTACTATGGGGTTTATTGCAGTAGCAGAATCTTTCAATTAAAAAATTATATGGATGCCAATCATATACTATTAGAAACACTGCGTAAAGAATATTCTTTAAAAGAGGATTAAATAATAAATGAAATGTTACTTATTATTTTATAATGACACCAAAAACGAAACAATTACTTATGAAAATGCTTATCTATGTTATACTTGGTTTTGCCTGTGCATTTTTTTGGCATAAGGTGAAAAGCTCATAACTCTGCAATAACTCCCCATTCTCTGGGGCGAATGGAAATTTGTATTCACTGCAGAGATTTCGTAGAGAACGAATATTAATAACAACCATCAAATAGATACCATGAGAAAATTACTATTGCTACTGTTACTGCCACTGCAGTTGATCGCACAAAACATTCCATTCAAATCTTTCAAAAATTATCCTTTTCCTACAGAATTGTGCGCTGCTGCCAAAGGCTCCAAAATTGCCTGGGCTATGGATGAGCTTGGGGTACGGAATGTGTATGTAGCAGAAGGGCCAGTATTTATTCCAAAAAAGGTTACCAACTTTACAAAAAACGATGCACAGGAATTAACCAGTCTTTCGATTTCTGAAGATGGTAAATGGGTGGTATTTGTGCGGGGTGGCGATCATGGTGCCAATTATGATGGTGGCCTGCCTATTAATGCAGCCAATGAAACCAACCCTTTTAAAGTGCAGGTGGGCAGTGTGCCGTTTGCCGGTGGTGATACCAAATTTTTATCAGAAGGCGATGCGCCCGAAATTTCACCGGATAGCAAAAACGTTGCATTCATTAAAAGTGGGCAGGTATTTACAGCACTTATTGACGGATCATCCACTGCAAAAAATATTTTCACCACAAGAGGTACCGTTAGTTCATTGGAATGGAGTCCTAATGGGACTTCGCTTTTGTTTGTTACCAACAGAACCGATCATTCGATCATTGGTGTTTATACGAATACTGCAACACCTATTAAATGGATATCTGCTTCTTTCTATCGTGATAACTCTCCCCATTGGTCGCCCGATGGCAGCCAAATTGTTTTTGTAAGAAGGCCCGGGGCAGGCGGTGCACCGGATTCTTTATTGGCTAAAAAGCACCAGCCATGGAGCATTTATACAGCAGATATCACTACCAATAAAGAAACCCTTTTATGGAAAGCACCCGCTACTTTACGGGGTTCTGTTCCTACCACACATGGCGGTACCAATTTGCATTGGGCAGCTAATAACCGGATCGTATTTCTTTCTTACCAGGATGGATGGCCACATTTGTATTCTGTGCCTGTCATTGGTGGCACTCCCTTATTACTTACACCGGGCAATTTTATGTGTGAACACATCGCACTCAGCAGCGATAAAAAATATTTAACATTCAGTGCCAACACTGGCAGTGATCTATTGGATATTGAAAGAAGGCATGCCGTAAAAGTAAGTGTAGACAAGGCTGATATGCAGGTACTAACACCCGGCACAGGACTTGAATGGACACCTGTATTAACCGACGATGGAAACACGGCCGCTTTCATAAGCGCTACAGCACAACAAAGCCCTTTACCAGCCATACTCAAATTAAATGGAGGAACCATTCAGCTATTAGGCAAAGAACTGGTACCAGCTGAGTTTCCGAAAGACAAACTGGTTACGCCCAAGCAGGTAATATTCAAAGCAGCGGATGGTGTTACCGTACATGCCCAACTGTTCATGCCCGAAGGTGGCGCCGGTAAAAAACCAGCCATTGTATACGTGCATGGTGGCCCGCCAAGACAAATGTTATTGGGCTGGAATTATTCTGATTATTATGCCAATGCCTATGCTTCCAATCAATACCTGGCGAGCCAGGGTTTTGTGGTATTGTCGGTTAATTATCGTTTGGGTATTGGATATGGCTATGAATTTCACCAGGCACCCAATGGTGGAGCATCTGGAGCTGCCGAATACCAGGATGTTCAGGCCGCAGGTAAATGGTTGCAGCAACAATCGTTTGTAGATGCGGGAAAGATTGGTATTTATGGCGGATCTTATGGTGGATATTTAACAGCAATGGCTTTATCAAGAGATTCCAAAATGTTTGCTGCAGGTGTTGATATTCATGGTGTGCATGATTGGGGTACACAGGCTGCACTTACAACAGCCGGCGAGAAATATGAAAAAGCACCCGATTATGCATTGGCCTTAAAAACGGCCTGGAACTCCTCACCTGTTTCATCTATCAAAACATGGAAATCACCTGTATTAATTATTCATGCGGATGATGACAGGAATGTTCGGTTTAACCAAAGTGTGGACCTGATTAACCGTTTGGAAAAACAGGGAGTATCTTATGAAACCTTGATGATCGTAGATGATACCCACCATTGGATGAACTGGAACAATGCAGTGAAAGTGTATGGAGCAGTGGCAGAGTATTTTGGAAGGAAGCTGAAATAAAGCTTGGTGGTATCAGAAGAACCTGGCCCTGCACATAAAAAAATCTATTACAAAACAGTTATCATGTCCCAACCACTCACTCACAAACCACAAAGGATTACTTCCATTGATCTCCTCCGCGGCATCATAATGATTTTTATGGCACTGGACCATATCCGCGACTATTTCCATTATCCTGCTTTTTTTTATGACCCGCTCGCCCTCGATAAAACAAGTGCTGCAATCTTTCTAACACGCTGGATCACGCACTACTGTGCACCTATATTTATGCTGCTAACAGGCACTTCTGCTTTTTTAGTGGGCGAAAGGAAAGGTACCAAAGCACTATCCGGATTTTTATGTAAAAGAGGCTTGTTCTTGATATTAATGGAACTAACCGTAATCAACTTTGCCTGGAATTTCAATATACATTTTCCAGAAGTTGATTTTTTGGTGCTTTGGTCGTTGGGAATCAGCATGATTGCATTGTCTGCCATGGTATGGTTGCCTAAAAAAGCAATACTGGCTATCGGGGTTATATTGGTAGCCGGGCATAACCTGCTGGATGGTGTACACGTAACAGGTAAAGGAATAGGTGCTTTTTTATGGTCATTGCTACATGAAGTAGGTTTCTTTACTTTTTGGGGTAAAAACTTTTTTATCCTTTACCCCATAATTCCCTGGATCGGAACGATTGCATTGGGCTATAGCTTGGGAAGCCTTTACACCAAGAAAATGGACGCAGTAAAAAGAAAGCGCATCTTATTACAACTGGGCATCGGCATCATTTGTTTTTTCGTGATACTCCGTTTCTCAAACCTTTATGGCGATGCCTCTCACTGGAGCAGACAGCCTTCCTGGTTGTTTACCTTTTTATCTTTTATCAATATATCCAAGTATCCCCCATCCCTGTTATACCTTTCTGTAACGCTTGGGCCTGCATTTATTTTCCTGGCATTCGCAGAAACAACTCTGGGGCGGATCGGCAGGTTTTTTTCTATTTATGGCAGGGTACCCATGTTCTATTATATCCTGCACATTTACCTGATCCATATCCTGGCATTGTTTGCAACTTATTTCTGTGGATTTACCTGGCATGCTATGATCTGGAGTGCGTTGGATAACCCGGGATTAAAGGGTTATGGCTTTTCACTAATGATTGTGTATTTGGTTTGGGTATTGATTATTCTGCTGCTATTCCCTTTATGCAGGTGGTATGATACGTATAAAAACAAGCATAAAGAAAAATGGTGGCTGAGTTATTTGTAAGGATTAATATCCTTACAAATAAGCAGAAGAACAATCCGTAATTTTAGAATAATACACATAAATAAAACCATGGAAGTACACCATCATATATCCGTCGAACAAATTTTTAAAATAGTATTTAGAAAACAAATGATTTTCCCTACGATGAAAAAGCTATTCATTATTATTTGCATCCTCCCTTTACAATTACTTGCGCAACCCTTTACCAAACAGGAAATCAGTAACTGGCAACAGCAGGCAAAACAGGTAAGCATCATCCGCGATAACTGGGGCATCCCGCATGTTTATGGAAAATCTGATGCAGATGCCGTTTTCGGTTTACTATATGCCCAGTGCGAAGATGATTTTAAACGGGTAGAAATGAATTATGTTGAGAAACTTGGCAGGTTATCAGAAGTGAACGGGGAGAAAGACCTGTACAACGACCTGCAGATCCGGATGATCATTGATTCTGCAGATGCCATTAAAGATTTTCAGAATAGTCCCTCCTGGTTAAAAAAACTATTGCATGCCTATGCAGATGGCATCAATTATTATCTGTACAAACATCCTGCTGTAAAGCCGGCTCTGCTTACCCGCTTTCAACCCTGGTACCCATTATTATGGACCGATGGAAGTATTGGCGCCATTGATGTAGCAGATATTACCGTTGCAGAACTGAAAAATTTTTACGCTGGTGAACTACCTCTCACGGCTGCTCTTGCCCATAAAGAAGATATAGATCCTTTGCCCGGCGGATCTAATGGCTTTGCTATTGCGCCCGCTAAAACAGTATCGGGTAATGCCATTTTATACATCAACCCGCATGTAACATTTTACTTCCGCCCTGAAGTGGCTGTACAAAGCGAAGAAGGTCTGCACGCCTATGGTGCCGTTACCTGGGGACAGTTTTTTGTGTACCAGGGTTTTAATGAACACTGTGGCTGGATGCATACGTCCAGTTATAGTGATGTGGCTGATGCTTACATAGAAAAAGTAAGCAACCAAAATAATGAACTGGTATATGAGTATGATAAAAAATTCAAGCCGGTTACCCAAAAGCAGATCACATTGAAATACCTGCTGAACGGGAGACTTTTAACCAAAACCATCACAACTTATTACACACACCACGGCCCCGTAATGGCAAATCGTAATGGAAGCTGGATAAGCGTTCGGGCCAATAACCGCTCTATAAAAGGCATCATACAATCATGGGAACGTACCAAGGCAAAAGGTTTTGATGATTTTAAAAAAAGCATGGAACTATTAGCTAACACTTCCAACAATACAGTGTATGCAGACGACAAAGGGAACATCGCATACTGGCATGGTAACTTTATGCCGAAAAGGGATGCAAAATACAATTGGTCGAAACCAGTGGATGGAGCTACCAGCGCCACTGAATGGAACGGCTTACACAGTTTGAATGAATTGATACAGGTGCATAACCCGGCTACCGGTTGGATACAAAACTGCAACTCTACACCATTTACAGTATCGGGAAGCAGCAGTCCTAAGAAAGAAAATTTTCCTGTATACATGGCGCCTAACGGAGAAAATTTCAGGGGTATCAATGCGGTAAAAATATTAAGTTCTACCAATCAGTATACTATTGATAAAGTTATTGCATCCGGATGGGACTCACATCTTGCCGCGTTTGATGTATTGCTACCGGCTTTATTCAAAGCATATGAAAATGAGAAAAACAATTCAGCCTATCAATCACTCGACGCTGCTGTTAAACTACTTTTTAACTGGAACAGAAATTCATCGGAAACATCCATTGCCACAACCGTAGCTATTGAATGGGCACAGAAAATATGGCCCATCATTTTAAAAGGTACCGGCCCGGATGATACGCCTGACCAGGTAGAAAAAACAAAACGTTTTGCAGCAACCGCTTCAGCAGCTATTTTATTAAAGCCTTTAGCAACAGCCCTTGAAGAACTGACTAAAAAATTCGGAAGCTGGCAAAAGCCCTGGGGTGACATCAACCGTTACCAGCGATTGAGTGGTGATCTTACGGAAAAATTCGATGATTCAAAACCCAGCCTGCCCGATGGTTTTGCAGCTTCTACCTGGGGTTGCCTTCCTTCTTTTGTAAGCAGGACATATCCCGGCACCAACCTTCGGTATGGTTACAATGGTAATAGTTTTATTTGTGCGATAGAATTTGGTAAAAAGATACAGGCGAAATCATTATTAGCCGGCGGTGA
This sequence comes from Bacteroidota bacterium, assembly GCA_025356235.1. Taxonomy (GTDB): domain Bacteria; phylum Bacteroidota; class Bacteroidia; order Chitinophagales; family Chitinophagaceae; genus Sediminibacterium. Next base: position 2,505 of record JANXUL010000124.1, on the reverse strand, counting down.
AAGTGGCGATATCAATTCAAAACATTTTGGCGACCAGGCATTGATGTACACGAAGGGGATTTTTAAAGAAGTACTCTTTTATAAGGATGATGTATTGAAACATGCAGAAAAAAATTATCATCCTGGTGACTAGATGAGTCGTTGGTGAGGAGACCAACAACGGCGAGAAAAATTATCACCATAGAGCGTAACGGGAACTGCTATTAATTTAAAGATTTTCTCTAAATTAATCTTTCAATTAGCGGCAGTTTTTATTTCTTCTTACATCTTTATATTGACCTGGTAATAATTGATTTATTTAGTTCCCAAACACAAAGAGTTTTGCCATTACTCAAAGTTACAGATTTCATATAACTACCTTTTACTGTCAAAAGTGTTGTATTCTTTTTAATATCAACGAGCTTTGTATTTTCTCCCTCCTGATAGGAAACAAGTAATATATCTTTTTTTGTATCGGAACTAATATTGCAACTTCTTCCGGGGGCAACTATGCTTTCATTTTCTCCGGGCACACAAGTATAAATGGTACCCTGTCGCTGCCAGCTTGTATGTATAATATTCTTATTATCAAAAACCAATCCCCCGCCATCCATTGGGCAACCATTCAATTTCCAGGTTCCTGCTCCCAGTTTCTGTGCAGATCCGAATGACCTCCCCTTATCAACAGAATTGATTACATAAAGGTCTCTTGAACCTCCCAGCCAGTTCCTGAACATGATCGCAACATTACCATTCCTAATGGCGATACTGGGTTTACAACATTCACATACATGGCTGTCCGGGGAAGCATACACCAAAGCGTTTTTTGTCCATACACCCCCCTGAGCCAGGAAAGTTGAAAAATAAATATTATTCATTTTATCCTTCCTTGTATCGAGCCATACGGCATAAAAATTATCACGGTTATCTGCTGCAATGCTCATTAATCCTTCGGGAGCGGAAGATTTTACATCATTCATAAACCCCTTATTAGTCCATTTTTTATTACTATGGTTTAATTGAAACGCATGAATATCCCCGGATTTATCCATAGCCGTGATCACGGTAGAATTAAGGGAACTGGCTATTTGCGGGCCTCTGGCCATACCTAAATGCATACCGGCAATATGACCAACGAAAACAGGGCTTGAAAAAGTATTCCCCTGGTCTGCAGATGTGGCGCAAAAAATACTGTCACTCCTTCCAAAAACAAGTCTGATAATACCTGTATTGTCAACACTTAACTGTGGCTGCGTTCCGGAGGCTAACATTTTTTCTTCCGGGGCTTTCCAGGAGAGGAGAATAAAAACAGTTACTGGAAAAATAATTTGCAGAAATGATTTCATATACTTTTAATTATTTTATAAGAATAAAGATACCCTATTCAAGGGATTTTATCAGTGAGTAATGGTAATGCCGGCACCTAAGCCCATATCGCTGTCATAATGACCCGACAATGAAAAATACTTAGTAACGATATACCTCAACCCAGTCATGTACTCTTTATCGGTATTCACCATGATACCAAAGCGTAAACGGCTGGTAACAGGTATCCCTTCCCGGCTTACCTGAAAACGGATTTTACCATCCCCATCAACCCTTGCATCGGCAATAAACAACATAGGCAGGGTATAAGCAATACCTGCTACTACTGTTTTACGGTTGTTTTTATTACTTACCTGGCCAAACATATTTTTTTCGTCACTACCGAATATATTTTTTTCATTAGGGTTAAAGTCTTTGGAATGATAATCAAACCCGATATACGGATACAGCCATTGATTCCTGCCCAGGTACCTTCCTATCATGGTTTCACTTTCATACCCTTCCATTTTACTCATTCCCAAATGCCACAGTGTACTTGCTTTCCAACGGGTTTGCGCAAACATGGCTTCACCATCGGTGCCATTACTTTCCAGCCCAATTTTAGTCATAAAATGAAACTTCCGGTCATCGCTGAATAATTTGCGTTGGGCATATTGCGGGTTCGGGATTTCGGGGTTAGGCGGCGAATTTTCGTAGCTGAAAACCCTGCCCATACCACTCATCATATGGTAAAGGATATGGCAATGAAAAAACCAATCACCACTTTCTGTAGCCGCAAATTCAAGTGTATCCCTTTCCATTGGCATAATGTCTATAATGTTTTTCATCGGCGCATTTTCCCCCTGGCCGTTCAAAACCCTAAAATCATGCCCGTGCAGGTGCATGGGATGCCGCATCATAGAATTGTTGTACAATACAATTCTTACGTTTTCACCTTTCTTTATTAAAATTTTATCACTCTCTGATACTGTTTTGTTGTCCATCGTCCATACATACCTGTTCATGTTTCCTGTAAGGTCAAACTTCAATTCTTTAACAGGTGCGTTTGGTAATGTAGTAATGTGATCAGCTTTCAACATACCATAGTTTAAGGTAACTATATCGCCACTTTCAGCCTCCATGTTCATACCTGCCATGCTGTTATTGTTGGGCATTTGCATGGTATGGGTAGTATCCTTTTTCTCTTCTGCTTTTGAATTT
>JANXUL010000105.1 GCA_025356235.1 Bacteroidota bacterium | reverse complement strand
GGCACTGCTCCTCCAAATTGTGAATCATCCATGTATAAAGCCAGCTCAGGATTTGCAAAATATTTTGCAAACTGCAGGTCATTATTATTGTATGGACTTAATGAGTTCCATTTATCTTTCATTCCAACCGGTATAACCGCTTCGTTGGTTAAAGGCATTCCCAGGCGCGATACCTGTATCCAGTTTCCTGAATAGCCGGCTGTGCCCGTTGTGGAAATTGTTTTAATCTGCTGCCTGCTTGCACTTGCCCAAACCCCAATTACAAATTCAGGATCAAGTATATTGGCAGCCTGTGCTACCGCCTTACCATCTTTCTGTAATAAGTTAATGGGAATTTTTAAAGCAATCGTATGTACATTAAACCTGGACAATGCGTCTTTAGTTGGATTAACTGAGTTTCCTTCCGGCCTGAAATTTCCGGCATCAAAAGCGCCGGCCAGATCAACGAAGAAAGGATCGTCAACCGGACCACAGAATAATTTTTCACCTGTGGTAGCAGAGGCTATTGCGTTCTGCATAATTGTATTATACGAAAGAACCCCTAAGCCAACGCCTGTTTCAATAGAACGTGGTCCTATGTTTGGCGGAGGAACAATACCATTTGTCAGGATGGTAGTGAATGAAACACCACCATTCGTGCTTTTTTCACACGTGAATGTTGTTTTTAAATTTTGTTTGCCTAAGCGGATATTGAAGAATGTAGAAGGATCTTCATTTACCTGGGAAAAAGTAAAGCGATAAGTAATATCATCCCCGGCTGTGCTCGTCTTATTCTTTATATGGATCTCGTAACGGATATTCGAACCAAAGTTGTAATAATTGGGGCCGCCTTCCGGTAACTGGAAAGGGATATAATTAGCGATGATGGTTACGCTAGTCGGATCATCTGGACTACGGAATGCGTATACATCCGTATTATCCGCCAGTGGATCATTCGAAATTAACGGTGCTTCCCTATGGCTTGATGCGATAGCCGAGAACTGCACAGCAAGACCAAGACACAGCAACATTAAAAATTGTCTCCATCCATTCCGTTGTATAATTATTTGTTTCATAATGTAGGTTTGAACTTTAGTATTACTGAATAATTATTTCTTACAATTAAAAATAACTGAAAGGCGTATTGTGTTAGCAAGTGCCGAATTGCTTGTATTGCCGGGAACCAGGTAAGAAAAATTAAGGCTGCTGGCCTTGTACATAAACCCTGCTCCTAAAGTAAAATACTTGCGATTGCCCTTTGTTTGGTTTTCACCGAAATACCCTGTACGCAAAATAAATTTGTTATCATACGTATACTCTGCACCCAGGCCAAGCTGAAACTCTTTCAGTTCTTCACTGAATCCATTAGGTGCATCACCAAAAGACTTGAACCAGCTACTGGCTACAGATTGTGTTTTATAATTTGCAACAGCGTTAGCATCATTTTCATCGGGAGGGGTGGGAACTATCAGTTTATTGAGATCCAGGCCAAAACTTATTTTATTCTCAGCATTCAGGATAGCCGTATAACCAACACCTACCGCAAGGTTTGCAGGTATATAATCTTTTTCCTGTGCGTTATTTGTATAGCCAATTTTCGCGCCGAGGTTGGTTATGGCTACACCATAATTCCATCCTTGTCCTGCTGCGTTTTTATTACTTGAGAAAAAACCGATATCAGCAGCTACCGAACTTCCTGTTTTGTAGTCGGCAGTAGCATTGGTTATTTTTGAATTGATATAGCGTAATGAAATACCCAATCCGCTTTTGCTGCTTATTTTCCTGGAGTAGCCAGCTTCTATGGCAAGGTCATTGGGTTTAAATGTATTGAGGTTGTTGCCTACATCATCTGTGAACTGGGCATTGCCATGGCTAAAATAGCGCAATCCGCCGGTGATCGCCTGCAGATCATCCAATTTATAATAACCGGATGCTGCCATCATATAAACATCTCTCAATCCGAGCTCCCGTAAAAAAGGGGTGTAATTAACGCCGATCCCTGATTTTTTATCGTTAAAAACCACTTTACCCATGTTGTAAAACAAAGAATAGGCATCGGCGTCAGTGGCAACGCCAATATCGCCCATACCACCCGCACGGGCATCAGGAGCAACACGTAAAAAAGGAACTGCGGTGGTTATGGGTCGCAGCGGAACTACCTGTGAACTGGCTTTTATGCTAAAGGCAACTCCTAATATTACAGAGAATAACTTTAATAGATGTGTCTTCATAGTTACATTTTGAGTGTTAATAATGTGAAAAGTATATAAGGGCTCTTATGGATTGTCCTCTCTAACGGTCATTTACGTATTAGGTTCAAAAAAGTATTTTATTTTGTTAAAAAAATCTTTCGCCAGTCATTTTATCAGTTTTGTTTACTCTTTTAAGCCTATTTATTTATATACATTAAACGGAAATGAGTGTTTTCTGTTTTTTTAACTTTTTAGAGGCCAATTGTACACTTAGGCGCGCTAATTCGTACGGTTATTATATAATTTTTTGATTTTGTTACAGATGTAACAGATTTTGTATTCGCTTTTATATGCGGATTAAAGGCTCCTGTCAGTAAATATGTACCGGGCTTAAAAGTTAGAAGAGAGAATGTGAAGCTTAGGGAAAATGGGCTTTTTTTATTGGTGTGTAACTGAGCGAGATGCCCGTTTATGTAAAACAATTATCATTAACAGACTCTGTGAGAGGGTATTTTTGAGTATTATATTCGACGCTCAGTTGTACTTACTCAGGAATACATCAGGAGACTTTTGTTGCGCTTTCGGTTTTGTGAAAAAAAAGGGCCCTACAAGATAAAAAAAGCTTCTATAATCTGCAACTGATAAGTCAATAAATATTACTCCAATTTCATTGAAGTTGTAGAAAGAATTTGTGATGCTATATCGGCCCTGTTTTTCCTTAAAACAGTATCAAATATTTTTTGAATAAACGGAGCTACAAAATATTGCGTCCCTTCAACCGGTATCGCTCCGCAATCTATGTCGTCTGCATAATCACTTGACATCATGTAATGCTCGTTAAGATAAAA
>JANXUL010000086.1 GCA_025356235.1 Bacteroidota bacterium | reverse complement strand
CTTAATAATATCCTTAACCGAATTATCTGATAAAAATTTATTGGCATCACCATGTCCCACACACAAAAACAATACATCAATATCATCCTGCATGATATCGGTAAAAACCATGTCTGTTTCACCTACAAGATCAGCATGGATGTTACTTACGGCGTTGCCGGCATTACTCGTGCTATGAATAAAAGAAAGGTTAACCGAAGGGTGGTTGATCAATAACCGTACCATCTCACCACCCGTATAACCGGCACCACCTATTATGCCTGCTTTGATTTGTTTCATAATTTATATATTGACCCTGTCATTTACTGTTGATGGTTGTGATGCAAGGATAAATTCTATTTCCGAGCCTGTATTATTGATGATGCGATGTTTTTGCCCGGCATTTATATGTATGCCTTCCTGTTCGTTTACCATAAGCATTTCGGTATCTATTTCGAATGTGGCAGATCCTTTGCGCATAAAAAAGAATTGTTGTGCGTATTGGTGATAATGCAAGGCTTCTGCAGTACCCGCAGGCATTCTTTCCTGCTTTACTGACAACGAAGTTTCATCCACAAAATTCCATCCATCGCAACCATCACCCCATTGATAATGTTTCAAAGGTTCCTGTATGGAAACCTTTTTCATTTGTTAGATTCTTTAATGTTATGATAAATGGCTGTCTGGTTACCAAATATTTTAGAGAAGCCCCTCACATCATCACCGGTCCAGCCCGTATTCATTTCACCATATTTTCCAAACTTGCTGCTCATCAGGTCAAACTTAGATTCAATACCGATTACCTGGAAGCGATACGGTAAAAATTGTACAAATACATCACCTGTAACATTAGCCTGCGAATTTTCCAGGTATGCTTCAATATCCCTCATCACCGGATCCATTATCTGTCCTTCATGCAGCCAGTTACCATAGAATTGCGCCAATTGGTCTTTCCAGCCTAATTGCCATTTCGTTAATACATGTTTTTCCAATGCATGGTGTGCTTTTAATATAACCATTGGTGCAGCAGCTTCGAAACCTACACGTCCTTTGATGCCGATGATCGTATCGCCTACATGAATATCCCTTCCCAAACCATAAGGGCCGGCCAATGTTTGTAAATATTGAATGGCTTCTGTTGGATGCCCGAATGATTGGTCATTGATACTTACCAATTCTCCTTTTACAAATTCGATTTTTATTTCTTCCGTTCCTGTTTTCGTTACCTGGGTAGGCCATGCATCTTCTGGCAGGATACCTTTGGATTGCAACGTTTCTTTACCCCCAACACTGGTACCCCATAAACCTTTATTGATTGAATAGGCAGCTTTTTCAAAATTCATAGCCACCCCTTTTGCTTTCAGGTACGCGATCTCTTCTTCACGGCTCAGTTGAAGATCGCGTATCGGTGTAATGATTTCAACGCCCGGTATCATGATATTGAAAATCATATCAAACCTTACCTGGTCATTGCCTGCTCCCGTACTCCCGTGCACCACTGCTTTTGCATGTAATTTTTTTGCGTGTTCAGCAATATGCAATGCCTGGCTCAACCGTTCTGCACTTACGCTTAGTGGATATGTGTTATTCTTCAACACATTACCATATATCAGGTATCTGATGATGCTGTCGTAATAGCTTTTTACCGCATTTACTGCAGTATGTGTTTTTACACCCAATGTATATGCATGTTTCTCTATTTGCACCAGTTCTTCTTCACTGAATCCGCCTGTATTTACAATTACACTATGCACTTCGTACCCCTTTTCATCTGTGAGGTATTTTACACAATAAGAAGTATCCAATCCTCCACTAAAGCCGAGTACAACGGTATCACCTGCAACCAGGGCTGTGTTTCTATGATTATTTGTCTGATCTGTTTTCATTGGTTACTGTTCACTTCTATAATATTTTTTCCATCATTTTTTTTAAGGTGGCCTAAGCGCTTACAGGTTAAAGAAAGCATGAAACAAGGATTTCAGTTTACTGCTGTTTCCTCCGCCATTTTCTTTCTTCCGAAAGAATTGCAATAATTTACTTTGCTTAATTTTCATAAACCGTTCATACAGTTTTGAATTCTGCTTGAACTCTTCGGAAGTTTCAACAGGTTCAAAATGATCCGCAGGATCGTATAGCATGGCAGTACACATGCAATTCTTCCTGTCTTTACTCATTAAAATATCATAGTTCACACAGCTCTTGCATCCCGCCCAAAATTCTTCATCATCCGTTAGCTCACTGTACGTAACCGGCTCATAACCGAGGTCGCTGTTGATTTTCATAACTGCCAGTCCGGTGGTAAGACCGAATATTTTTGCGCTCGGATATCTTTGTCTCGATAAATTAAAAATGGTTTGTTTGATTTTTTTCGCAATCCCGCTTTTCCTGAAATCAGGTGCAACAATCAGTCCGCTGTTGGCCACAAATTCTTCATGACCCCATACTTCTATATAACAAAAGCCTACCCAGCTGCCATCGGGCATCACAGCAATTACTGCTTTACCTTCTTCCATTTTCTGGGCTACATATTCGGGACTGCGCTTGGCAATACCTGTTCCGCGGGCTTTTGCAGAAGCCTCCATTTCGTCTGTTATGGTTTGTGCGTAATGCGTGTCGCCACCATTCGCTGCACGAACAATAATATTATCTTCCAACTTATACTGATTAATAGAGTGAAAAAGAGAAAACACAGACGTGTTTTAAAGTCTATTCCGGGAGTATGTTCACTGATAGGGGCAAGGGCCAGTTGCTCGTCCTATCAGAAACCACGTCGAGGTCGCGGGAGAACGTTAGCAGCAGGCATTACTGAATACAATGATTCAGAGGCATTTACCTGATAAAAATGAATATGGTTTGACGTTTGCTTCACTGATATGTATATATAAAAAATATATGAGGTGTAAAAGTATAACAGTTTACCATAAGTGTGTAACTTTTTTTATGAAAGTTTGGTTAATGATAACACAGTCCAGCGCATGAAAAAGTCCGTTCACCAGGTGTAAACGGACTTTTCTATAAGAGACTGCTATTTTTACTATCGGGTGTTAGTTAATTATCTCTGCGAATCCCACCGAATCCTCCTCCGCCTTGTCTGCCACCTTCGCCACCGAACATACCCCGCATCATTTGGTTCTGGCCGCCTCTTTGCTGTTGTCCGCCAAAAGCACGAAGGTTGTAAGTAAAGGTTAACATGAAATAACGGGTAAGGTTATTTGATATGGTGTTAACGGTCTGGTTAGCACTGGCAGAACTGCTTACGGCAACGTTTTGTTTTAGCACATCAAAACAACTTAAACGTAATTCACCCGCTTTATTTTTCAGGAACTGCTTGGCAATAGAAGGCGTTATCAGGAAAACAGTGGTATTGTATCCCGGGGGGCGGTTTCCATAATGCGTGTAATCAAAATCACTGGCTACTATCCAGCCATTATTTGAATAGGCAGTGAAATCTGCAGCCAGGCTCTGTGTTGTATAATTTGTATTCTGACTTTGCGAGAGTGAATTACGTATAGGGTTGTATGAAAATGAGGTACTCAGGTTCATGTCAAAATTATTCTTCAGGTTAGTAGTCCATTTTACTGTTTCAGTAAGAATGGTGCTTTGTGTTGCATTGCTGATATTGTTAAGCAAAGACTGGCTCCGGTTGTAATTAATATTTGTTTGCAGGTTCAGGTTAGATTTAGGCTTTTTTAATGCTAATCCATAATTAAAATAACCCGACAAATTATAGCTGCCACCCATATTTACATAGGTAGTTGTTTTTCCACCATTGCCACTGGCATTCTGGGTAATAGAACTTACGATATCATTTGAGGTAATGCTGGCATTTACAGTTGCAAAAATAACACGCTGCGTAAATGGATCGAAAGAAGAAAATAATACACGTAAACTATTGTTGAACTGTGGTTTCAGATTAGGGTTACCCACCTGGAAATTGATGGAATCTGAGGTTGTAACAACAGGCTGCAATTGTGAGGTGCTGGGCTGTGATGTTCTGCCATTATAAAATATACGCAAACTTTTAGCCCTTGTAAAATTATAGGTAAAGTTCGCTGTGGGGGTAAGATTTACATAATTACGTTTAACAATCACATTTTTGGTGGTATTGTTACTTGTAAGATCTGTAAACTGTACACCCGTTCCAAAGTTCAGGTTATACTTGGGTTGCTGTATCCGGTAACTAAGGTTTGCGGTATTCGATGCCAGCGTATACTTATAAGAGTTACTATACAAGCTATCGAATGTATTGAACTTTTGTGCTGCATTATCAAACCGATAGGTATTGTTAATAGTGGTACTATTCACATAATTATATGAGTATCGAAATTCGATCATCTGGTTCTTACCGATGGGTTCTGTATAAGAAACTGTTGGATTAAATGTAACAGAACGCGAAGAGTCTATATAATGCTGGTTAATGGTATCTGTTTTTAAAAAAGGCTTATAGAAAGAGTTTACAGAATAATTATTGCCATCGCCATTGTTCTGGCTGGCAGAAAATCCAAGATCAACAGAAACTGTTCGCCCCTTTTTGGCAAAGCGGTGGCGTAGCTGCAGGTTAGAGCCGTTTACATTATAACCGCTGTTATAACTGGAACTTTTACTTACAGATTGATTGATCGGCGTATTATTTTTTCCACCGGTAGTTATGGTTGATGTGGCAGAAACAGGATTACTGTTTTGCAGTGTGAAGTTCGGGCGGAAAATAAGTGAATTGCTTGAATCTATCCTTTCTTCCAGGTTAAAATTAAACCGATGGTTCTCAGATTTGGAAATAGAGGAAGAGACCGCATCGTTAAACAATGATGAATCGGCAGTAAGGATATTCTTTGTATTACTTTTCTGTGAGGTATTTACGCTTGGGTTATTATAGAAATAACTTCCATACGCATCTATTTTAGGACTCCATACGTCACGGTAATTAAGACCGCCAGCCAGTACCGTAGTTATGCCGCTTGCACTCCCGGCACCACCACCAAAATTGAAACCGCCACCACCGCGGCCACCGCCTATATTATTCTGTGTGAAGTTTTGTTTATTAATGTCATTGGCCTGCCCCTGAAAAGTAAGCTGCTGGTCACCATTCATTTTACTGAAGTTAAAACTTTCGTCATAGTTTCCGTCAGTGCCAATACCCGCTACGGCTTTACCAAACATTCCTTTGCGCTTGTCTTTTTTTGTGGTGAAGTTGATGGTTTTTACACGGTTGCCATCATCGAAACCACTGAATTTACTTTGGTCGCTCAAATCATCAAACACCTGGATTTTATCAATTACATCGGGAGGCAGGTTCTTGGTAGCCATTTTCGGGTCATCTCCAAAAAAACGTTTGCCATCTACCAATACACGCTGAACGGCTTCACCTTGTGATTTGATTGTGCCGTCTTTCCCAACTTCCATACCCGGTATCTTTTTCAAAAGATCCTCGGCAACAGCATTAGGCTTGGTTTTAAAGGCTGAGGCAGTTATTTCCATTGTATCTTTTTTCATCCGGATAACCGATTCCGTAACAGTTACATTACCAAGGTCATTAGCGGTTTGTTTAAGATAAATTGTACCGATGTCAATCGTGGCATTCGTTTTTGAAAAAGTAATTTTTTTAGAAATCACTTCATATCCCTGGAATTTTACTTGCAATAACATATCACCGAATGTGATGTTGGAAAGGGAAAATGTACCATCTGCTTTAGCAAGGCCAAATACTTCCATTGAGGAATCCCGTGCATCCAATACGGTAACTGATGCATCTTTAAGTGATTGCTTACTTAGCGAGTCAATCAACTTTCCTTTAATGGTACCGGTAGTTTGGGCCGATACCATTGTGGTCAGCAATACACAGGTTAAGAAACTAAATATTCTGCTCATAAAACACGGGATATAATTAAAAAAACAAAGGTAACTTTCTCCTTTTACCAATACAGGTTGCTAAAGATTAGCGGAAAACTACCATGATAGTTGGGTATCATCCATGGGAAATCGGTGAAAACTTACAAGTGATAGGTAAGGTATTGAGTGGGTTTCCTGTTTAACCTTTAAAAAGGAATGTTCACCGAAACTGAACCTCTGAAGCCCTGACAGCCGTTGATTACCCATAGGGACTAAGATCAAACAACACTAGGAGGTAAGGATTAGCAATGAAAATATAGTCCATCGGTGTTGGGGTGAAATGAATGGCAAGTCAGAAAAAAGTGTTTTACATACCTTTTATAACTAAACAATTTACCTGTTACTTTTGTGAGTCGTTGATTTCCCATTTAATAAATGCAAAATATATGAAACCTGTTAACAGAAGTTTTTTAAGTTATTCCTTTTACTTGTTCATTTCAGTTGTACTTGAATTAACTGCTTGCCAGTCAGGCACTACTAAGACTGAACAGCCTGTTAAAAATACCCTGGCTATGCAAAAAGATTCAGTTAATATATTTGAACATTTGTTGGTAGACAATAAAAAAGACCCCAGTTGTGGCATGCCGGTAACAGCGGGTATTGCAGATACTGCCCATTATAAAGATAAAGTGCTGGGGTTTTGTTCTAAAGAGTGTAAAGACGCTTTTTTAAAAAACCCCGCGGCAAATTTGGCGGCAGCAGAAATTAAGAACTAAAAAAATGAAATATAAAAATCGTTTAGTGTTAATCTGTACAAAATACAATTAATCGGATGTCGAAGAATTAGAAATGTAATTATAGGCTAACTAAACAGGTATTCTACATCTTCCTTCGTCAAACTCTTCACAAAACCTTCATCATCCGTAATCAGGTCTTTGGCTAAGTTTCGTTTGCGTTCCTGTAGTTTGAGAATTTTATCTTCCACCGTATCGGTACAGATCATGCGGTAAGCAAAAATATTTTTGGTCTGCCCAATGCGGTGTGTACGGTCAATAGCCTGTTGTTCAACAGCCGGGTTCCACCATGGGTCAACAATATATACGTAGTCGGCAGCGGTTAAATTTAAACCAACGCCCCCGGCTTTTAACGAGATCAGGAATACACGGCAATTCTCATCATTCTGAAAACGGGTAATCGCTTTTTCCCTTTCAATTACGGTGCTGCTTCCATCGAAGTATTCGTAATCTACACCCAGTTCTTTCATTTTTTCTTTGATCAATGCCAACATTCCAAGAAATTGTGAAAAGATCAATGCTTTATGGTTACTGATATTTTCTGTTATCTCCCGGCCAATTTCTTCCAGTTTAACCGATACATTCGGAAACCTTTCTTCTTCTTTTACAATAGCCGGACTGTCGCAGATCTGCCGGAGTTTCATTAATCCCTGCAAAATAGTGAGCTGCGATTTTTGAATGCCCTGGTTTTCTACTACACCTAATATTTTATCGCGGTAATCGTTTCTATATGCTTCGTATATTTTCCGCTGCTCATCGCCCATTTCGCAGAACAATACCATCTCCTGTTTTTCGGGCAGGTCTTTCGCCACCTGCTCTTTGGTACGGCGGAGGATGAACGGATATAATAATTTACGTAAATGGTCTTTCTGCTCTTTCTCACCAAACTTATCAATGGGTACTGAAAATTCCTGTTTAAAAAACTCAACACTGCCCAGCATACCCGGATTCAGGAAATTCATTTGTGCAAAAATATCGAAGGTGTTATTTTGTAAAGGCGTACCACTTAAACACAAGCGGTTTTTAGCGCGCAATAAACCCGCAGCTTTGGTTACTTTACTGCCGGGGTTTTTAATTGCCTGGCTTTCATCCAATACCACATAATCAAAATTCACATCAACAAACTGTTTGATATCGCTTCGCAGGGTGCCGTAAGTGGTAATAATTACATCAATAGCGGGGTCGTTCAATGTTTCCCTTGAACGGTTTCCGCCATGGTGTACATAATACGTTAAACCGGGTGTAAACTTTTTAATTTCATTCTGCCAGTTAAACATCAATGTAGTTGGACAGACAACCAATGCCTTTAAAACACCTGTTTCTTCTTTCAGGTGATGTATAAAACTCAATGCCTGAATGGTTTTACCTAAGCCCATATCATCCGCCAGTATTCCACCCCATTGTACTTCACGCAGGTAATTCAACCATTGAAAACCACTTTCCTGGTAAGGACGTAAAATATCTTTCAAATGTGCCGGGGCAGGAATCTCTTTAATAGAATGGTTCCCTTTAAGCCGTTCATATTTTTCTTCCAGTTGAAAAAATAATTCTTCTTCATCTCGTTGCAAATACAGTTCTTCGATTACACTGAAGTGATATTTACTCAACTTCATGCTACCCGACTTACCATCGCCTACCCTGAATAATAACGCGTATTTTTTAATCCACTCTTCAGGTAAGATACCCAGTGTACCATCTTCCAATTGTACAAACTGTTGTTTATTACCCAGTGCTTTCTTCACTTCTTCCACGGTTACTTTCTGCTCACCAAACTGTATTTCAATTTTAGCATCAAACCAATCGGTATTACTACTGATAAAAATTTTGGTAGATGGCTTGGCCGTATTGAAACGGAAGTTCTTTAATGCTTCAAATCCGAATACAGGAACGTTCATCTCTTTCACTGCATCAACAAATAAAAAGAACCAGTTATTGCGCAATACATCCGCACCTTTTAAAGCCAATACACTTCCTTCCACTGGTCGTATGAAACCGGAATGTAGTGATTCTATCTTCTGCACAAATTCTTTTTCTACTTCCAGGTTACGTTGTATTACCAGTAACTTATCTGCCATTGGCAAAATGATCTTCTCTTTATCAGTGCTGCGCACATCATATCCACGGTAATTGAAAACGGGTTGAAATAAAAGGTAATCCCCTTTTTCTTTCAATAGTATTTTCACTTCGGGTTTCATATCCTTTATCTCTTCTTTCTGTACATTGGTAAAGTGTACATTGTATTCTTTAGATAGGGGCAGTATAAATTGCTGTAACTGCACCGCCCAATCTTCTGCAGCAATACTGATTTTACCTGATGGCAGGAATTTTTCTACCAGCATGATATCTTCAGAACGCTGCCAGGTAAAAAACTGATTGTGCGATTGAAATAATAGTGCAGATTCACTTTCATTCTCTGAAATATTCAGATCGGCCAATGGCAATTTTATACGGCAGTCCACTTCATATTTTCCATTGGCATAGTTTACCTCGAATTCGGGGCTGATAAATTCTCCCATTAACTCAGCCTGCAACAAATTAGCAGTTGTAAATATTTTACGGGGCGGCAGATAGAAAATAAAAGGGCTGGCAGAAAGTTCTGTAAAAAACTTCTTAATTTTAGGATGCAGGTATTCGTTAATCAGGTGCCGCGTTTCCTCAGGCAATTCGTCATTATGCTGCTGGATAATATTTTCCCAGATACCGCTGAATGGCGAGTTCCGGTTAAGGTATCGGCCCACTTCAGCCGGCATCAGTTTACGCAACTGTTGCAATAACATTTTATCATCTTCGCTAAATACTTCCGTATTCACAAATTTGGCAAGGTCTATCTTTACTGCCTTACTCACATACTTGGTCATCTCTTCATCGGCCTCACCCTGCACCGCTTCTAACTGTATGTATGGATATTGCAGTTCATTGGCTGTGATAACAATACCTAATTTTAAAATAGTTTTATCTGGCTGTTCTTCCTCAGCAACCGCAACAGCGTTGGCAAACGCTGCTTCAACAGGCCGCGGTTTTGCGTCTGTTGCCGGATTCAACGATACACGTTTGATAGAGGTATCCAAAACCCTTAAAAATGGTTTTCCGTCGGTATATGTGAATTCGAATTTTCCTTTCAGGTCATCGCTTAATGAGTAACCGTAGAGTGCGAGTAATTTATTTTTTTCTTTATCCCAGTTGCGGATACTATCGAAATAATTGGGGCCATAGTTATGCAATAATTGCAGCAATACAATACTTTTATGTATACAAAGCGGGTGTTCCGTATCACTTTGACAGGTGCAACTGGTATCGAAATTCCGTTCTTCGTTTTTTTGAATAACTACTTTATATTTTTCACTTTCGTATTCCAGTTCTGCCAGCACCTTTTCATCTTTTGCTTCCAGTATATTACTACGGGTACTGCGGAGATAATTCTCTGCGGCTTCAAAATTCGCTTGCGCAGATAACATACGAATCAGCTTCAACTCAAGTTGCTTCATCTTCACCACTGTATGCCGCTGGTCATAGATGGTTTCTTTATCGCCTAATAAATTTTTATCCAGCAGGTCCTGCAAATGAAACAGCGCACCTGCTTTATGACGGCAGATTTCCGATAGGTTGTACGGGCAACTGCAACGCAACGATAATGTTTTGGGGTCTTTAAACTGGGTAATATGCACTTTGTAAAAAGTAGCATATCCATCATCTTTTACGCGGAAGATCACGGCAGCCATCAGATCATCATATTCTATCAACTCAACATTACCAAGGGCATGTATTTTTTTACCCCTACGGATTACTTCCTCCGTGCCGCTGTTATAAATATGTTTAACTAAATACGGTAAAGCCATGGATCAATTTAGAGTTTGGTATCCGTCGATCGGCAAACAGGTTTGAAGTAGGTGTTTACAGCTTGGATGAAAATGAGGGTATTACCCCGGCTTCAAACTAATAAGTCCGAACTTCAAAAAAGGCCAATTTGCAAAAGTAAAGGAAAGCAAACCGCTTTCCGAAAAGAAATGAAAGAAATCTGGGAAGAAAGCAGATTAACTGATTATGGAAATGAGGATTTTTGGAATTGATAACAATCTGTTAAAGAACAGATAAAGAAGTGTGATTTCTATCCAGAAATCCTATAAATCCTTTCAAATTGCCTTCCAACTTAACAGATCAGACAATAAGATCCCCGTTTTTATAAACCGGCAGCACATTGGCTACATCAGGCAACACGCAATATTCCAGGTCCTTCTCCAGGCCATAAGAAGCAAGGCGGTGCCAGTGGGTGGTTCGGCGGATAAAGCTATGCATGTCGTTTTTATGAAGGCTGTATAGATCAGCAGCCATAAGACTGCTATCGCAGTGAATGGTAAAATAATCCTGTATTTGTTTAATAACGGCACCCGCAAATAAAGCATCTTCTAAATTAAACCGGTCCTTCCACGCCGAGCAGCCGAGTATCACATTCTTTTTTTGCATTTTCAAATGATTGCAAACGGCAGACAAATTGGGGAACGATCCGGTAACCACTTCTGCAGCTCCGTTATTAAGTGCCATGTGCAACAGTCGTGTGCCATTAGTAGTAGTAAGCACCAAAGTTTTACCCTCAATGAATGAACGCGGATATTCGGCAGGTGAATTACCATAGTCCAACCCGTCAATTACTTTTCCGTCCCGTTCACCGGCTGTAATACCCCCTGTTGTTTTGCCAATCTGGATACATTGCTCAACAGTATCAACCGGAATAACCCGTGCCGCTCCATTATATAAAGCCGTAGCAATGGTGGAAGTAGCACGAAATACATCAATAATTACCACTACGCAATTGCTGATATCATAGATGTCCAGTAAGCGCGGCGATAGTACCGTATGTAAAGTTGGCTTATTGCTCATAAAGCGGCAAAGATAGCGGCTGCTACTGAATATTGAATGCATAACAGGCAATGTAGATGTTCATTCTTTTCCCTTCTTCGTCAATATCAACAACTCATTTGCCTGTATCTCGGTAACATAGCGTTTGATGCCTTGTTTGTCGGTGTAGTTGCGATTGACGAGTTTGCCTTCGATGGCTACTTCAGTACCTTTTACAAGGTATTTTTCGGCAATCTCTGCCAGCTTACCCCAGGCGACTACATTATGCCATTGAGTATCGGTTACTTTTTCACCTTTGGCATTTTTGTAATTTTCGCTGGTGGCCACATTCAGGTGGGCTACTTTTTTCCCATCGCCGATTGTCCTGATTTCGGGAGCCTGCCCCAGGTGGCCAATGATCTGTACTTTGTTTTTGATCGCGTTCATAACGGTTCAGTTTTAAAATTGTATTGACTAAAAACTGGCAGGGTTCGTACTGCCGTTAACAATACAAATATGAAAACGGAACAAGGGAAGAGTCGGTTTTTATTCGGTTACTTTCGAATGTAAATGTTTGTAAGCGGGTGAGACCCTAAAGCTGGTTTTCCAGTCAGGTATGCGCAATGTTTTCAATAGAGTTGTGTATACTTACATATTGGCGGCAATTAAACCAGCCAACGTAAAAGAGGCCGTCACAAGACGGTATCCCTAAATTTTTGACTCCTTTGATTTATTGTGGCTGATTAACAGAATTTATTTAAAGTGATACCAAAGTTTGCGCCAACATCTTCCATCTGAAGAAATTTCCTTTTCTCGGTTCGGATTCTTTTCCTACCGCTTACCTGATTTAACCGGAGGCAATTGCAGGTAACTGATAAATTTTACATTATCTTACTTTACGAAAAATAATCGCGGCTTTATATAAACTCCAGCATACCTATTTATTTATGAAACGATGGCTGAAAATCTGTTTGTTCTGTACCAGCACCCTTGTATTAATCAGTTGGGACAGGGCCACCAAAGACCTCGCTAAAGAACATTTAAAAGATAAAGCAGCTGTTTCCTACCTGCACGATTTTGTACGCCTTCAATATGCCGAAAATACCGGGGCAGCATTGAACCTGGGCGATAACCTTTCCAAAACAGCTAGCTTCTGGCTGTTAAGTTTACTTCCATTGGTTGTTTTATTGATTGTATTCATGCATGTTTTGAAAAAATCAAACGAAATGAGTTTTCTGAAAATGTTTTCTTTCGCCCTAATCTTTGCAGGCGGGCTGGGAAACATTATCGACAGAATCGTATTCGACCGGCATGTAACTGATTTTATGATCATTGGTTTTAAAAACATCCATACAGGTATTTTTAATTTCGCGGATGTTTGTGTTACTGTTGGGGCTATTTTGCTCATCTGGCTTTATCGTGAGAAACAATTGAAACCGGTAACTTAACTAAAAATCAGGGTTATGAAATTATCCGTGACAATCTTGTTAGGATTATTACTATTTGCCTGTTCCACCAGTCTATTATCTAATAACGCGTTGGCAAAAAATAAATCAGCTACTTTAAAAGATACCCTTTTTTTAGAAAGAAGTATTTGCGATAATTTTTATCGCGACAGTTTTTATCATTTTTACCATGCAGTGTATGTAGAGACAAATCGTAATTCAGAATATTATAATCAGTTGGCTGATTTTTCATTTACCGATTCTGAAAATCTGGACGAATACAATAAAGGTTTTAAAAGAAAAGGCATCCGTTTATCAAAAATAAATACAACAGACCTGCCAACGGAATGGGTTCCGCTGTACCAATACAAAAATAAGTATTATGTGTATAGTCCTTCTGAACCAGGTAATCTGAACAGGCGGATACTGAATGATTCTTTATTAATATGCTGGTATCTTGATGGCCCATATCCTTATGCACTCAGTTCAGTAAAGAAAATAGCCGATACCATTTATTCGATAACTACAAAAGAGCTTTTTATTAATACAGATGTTTTTGCCAAACCTGAAATCCTCAATATTTATATTATTGACAAAAAAAATAAAATAGCTGTTTGGGAATATAAAAGCAAGAAAGACCAAAATTATTTTTACCGTCTTTTTGTTGCGAAAGAAAACATCACATCCTTTGATATGGTTGTAAATTATTGCGTCACAGACAAACAAATGGAGTTTAATTTTGATGAGCCGGATTTCGCAGCCCTTCTAAAGAAAAAACAGTTAAATAACCGATAAATTCACGTATTTCTACCCTTGCCAATCTCAGTTAATGCTTATACCTTAGCACTGTTTGTAACCTGCCGTCAAACCACAACATATGATCGCAGAAACCAAGGTTTGCAACAGTTGCAACAAAAGCCTGAGTGGCAGGGTTGATAAAAAATTCTGCAACGATTATTGCCGCAATACCCATAATAACCGACTCAACAGTGACGGTAATAAGTATGTACGCAACATCAACCACAGCCTCCGTAAAAACCGGCGCATTTTAGAAAGCCTGCTGCCCGGCGAGCGATCTATTTGCAACACTACCAGGCAAAAGCTACACAGCAAAGGATTTGTTTTTACACACCATACCCATACATGCATGAATAAAAAAGGAAACACCTATTATTTCTGTTACGAGTATGGTTATCTCGTGTTAGAAAGAGAGCGGGTGGTGGTGCTGAGAAAAAAAGGCGATGCTTATTGAATAATCAACAGGATTTTTTGAATATCGAAGTAAAATAAATAGTACAGGAATCAAAATCCGTTATCCAATTTGTCAGTACTTGATTTTTACTTTCACCACGCCATCATTTATCATATCTATTTTTTTAGCCGCTTTCCTGGTGAGGTCAATGATCCGTCCTGCAACAAAAGGCCCACGGTCGTTTACGCGCACTTTAACGGTTTTACCATTTGAGAGATTAGTTACTTTGACCCTGGTGCCAAATGGTAATTTTTTATGCGCAGCAGTAAGTTCAGAGGAGTTATAGATCTCACCATTGGCTGTTTTCTTTCCGTTATACGTTTCTGAGTAGAAAGACGCCAGTCCGGTTTCCGTACCACTTACAGCCAATGGTGAGATCTATAACTCCTCTGAACTTACTGCTGCGCATAAAAAATTACCATTTGGCACCAGGGTCAAAATAACTAAT
>JANXUL010000075.1 GCA_025356235.1 Bacteroidota bacterium | reverse complement strand
TGCCATGACCAATCCTGGCGCGGATGCCCACCACACTTTGTTCGATCCTGCTGGCATGAATAATGGAACCTTCTGCAATAATTGTTTTTTCTAAAGTAGTGCCACTGATCTTTGCCGGCGGTAACATCCTTGCACGGCTATACACTGTTTTATTATTATCAAATAAATTAAACGGCGGGATCTCCTGTGTAAGCGCAAGATTGGCCTCATAGAAAGAATATATGTTTCCAATATCCGTCCAGTATCCATCATATTGAAAGCCTACCACTTTATAATGTGCAATGGAATCAGGTATGATTTCTTTACCAAAATCTGTCGCTTTTGGATGCGCTGTATTCAGTAAATCATATAGTACCTGTTTACTGAAAATATAAATACCCATAGATGCCTGGTAATGCTTACCTGCTTTTTGCATTTCTGCACCCGTGTCGCTTACCCAATCAGGTAACAGGTCTTTTTTAGGCTTCTCTATGAAAGAAGTGATAAAACTGTTCTCATCTGTTTTCAATATCCCGAATTCCGGTGCATCGCGGTCGTCTACGGGAATAGTAGCAATAGAAATATCAGCCCCCTTTGACTTGTGCGCTTCCATCATTTCACTAAAATCCATTTGATATAACTGGTCGCCGCTCAGGATAAGTATGTATTCAAATTCTAAATTGGAAATATGCCGGAGTGATTGCCTTACCGCATCTGCTGTTCCCTGAAACCAACCCGGGTTATCGGGCGTTTGCTCGGCTGCCAGGATATCTACAAACCCCGTACTAAATGCACTGAAGTGATAGGTATTTTTAATGTGCTTATTAAGCGATGCAGAGTTGAACTGCGTAAGCACAAACATTCTATTGATATTGCTATTAATGCAATTACTGATGGGAATATCTACCAGTCTGTATTTACCGGCAATAGGTACAGCAGGTTTAGAACGGCTGGAAGTTAACGGGTACAGCCGGCTTCCTGCACCACCACCCAGTATCACGGCCACTACAGCTTTTGAAATACTATTCATATTTGAACGATTTTAATTTTTTACAATTGTTACAAACAATAGACCCTTACTTAACTTTACTTCAAACTTGCATATACCTGCGTATATTCATCAACCGTACTTTCCCAACTATGGTCAATCTGCATCATATGCTTACGCATTTTTTCCATGTGCTTCTGATCTGCATACACCGATACTGCCCGGCCTATGGAATAATCTACATCATAAATACTGGCTTCATTAAAACGAATGCCGAAGCCATCGGTGTCGCCCATATCTACTACTGTATCCTGCAACCCTCCCGTACTTCTTACAATGGGCACTGTTCCATATCGCATGGCGTACATTTGGTTTAAACCACAAGGTTCTACCCTGCTGGGCATCAATAAAAAATCAGCACCGGCATACATTTTATGACTTAATGTTTCATCATACCCAATCACGGCATTGAACATACCTTGAAAAGGTGCAATCATTTGCTGAAACTGCCATTCTACCTGCGTATCACCACTTCCCAGTATCAGGAAATTTGCCTGGCCCTGTGTGTGGTGAATTGAAGACATGATGGCATCGGGTAAAATATCCGCTGCCTTCTCCCCTACTAATCTACCAATAAAAACGAACAATGGCTTTCCTGGATTTAAGCCAAACTGCTCACACAAAACCTTTTTGTTTTGTTGCTTGCCTTTGGTTACTTCCTTTGCGCTAAAATGATGTGTAAGGTATTTATCCGTTTTGGGATCCCATACTTCATTGTCAATGCCATTCAGGATGCCTACGCATTTACCCTGCTCAAATTCAAATAATTTTTCCAGGCCGTTAGAATTGTAACGGAGTTCTAACATGTAACTCCAGCTCACAGTGGTTACTTTAGTAGCACATTTCACCCCGGATGCCAGGGGATTAATATTATCCGCCCAGTCCAGCATCCCTCTTTTCCAAAGATCCCAACGGGGAATGTAGCGGCTTTTATCCCAGCCCATCCAGCCCTGGTATTGGCCATTATGAATGGTAAATACGGTTGGCACGCCTTGCAACCTGCTGAAGTCATAGCAATACTGCATCATAAAAGGAATCAGTCCGGTATGATGGTCATGGCAATGTACCACATCGGGTTGGTGTTCCCAACTGTTCATCCAGCTTACCACTGCTATCTGGAAGGCGGTAAAACGTTCAGTATCATCATCATAACCATATATCTTCTGTCTGTCCAACAACCCATTGATATCAACCAGGAAGAGATCGAAACCCAGTTTATTGGTCGCTTCTTTAATGATCGTGTATTCAAAGAACCAGTTGCCTAAATTCGCGCTCCCTTTGAAGTCTACTGTCCACTCGTTTTCATACAAAAATTTGGTGCGGTACATGGGCATGACCACTTTGGCAATATGTCCGGCTTTACATTGGTATTTGGGAAGGGCCCCAACTACATCGCCCAAACCGCCTGCCTTCGCAACGGGATAGCACTCGGCACTAACATGAATGATCTCCATGAATGAAATATAGTTATTTTAATATCAGATCCAATTTCACAATGAATTTAACGAATAAGTATATAAAGATTTAAAATTTTTAAAAATGTAAAATGTACTTACTTTACGATGCCATTACATTAAACCTATAACGATTACTTATGAATCAAAAAACTAACTGGTCTCAATTCGGCACGCTGATCACCGTTTTCTTCTTTTGGGGATTTGTTGCTGCTTCGAATGATATCCTGATCCCTGTATTCAAAAAGGCCTTCGATTTGTCGCAGGCGCAAAGTCAATTAGTATCTGTTGCTTTTTATGTGGCGTATACTGTAGGTTCTCTCATTTACTTTTTCATTTCAAAACTCTTGGGTGGTGATGTACTTAACCGGATAGGGTATAAGAATGGGATTGCATTAGGACTTATTATCTCTGCCATTGGCACGCTGTTGTTTTATCCTGCGGCCAACGACAAGTCCTTTACTTTAATGATCACAGGATTGTTTATTGTAGGCCTCGGTTTTTCTTTACAACAAATTGCCGCTAATCCATTGGCTATTGTGATAGGTAATCCTAAAACGGGATCGCAGCGGTTAAATATGGCAGGGGGCGTTAATAATTTTGGTACAACCATCGGCCCCTTGCTCGTAAGTTTTGCCATATTCGGAAGTGTAAGTAATGGCTCCACAGAAGCAAGCATTGAAAGCGTTAAAACCCCTTACCTGGTATTAGGCCTTGCCTTTTTACTGGTAGCTGTATTTTTTAAATTCTCAAGTATCCCAAATAAAATAGACCTAGATGCAGTTGCTGAAAATGAAGCAACGGTTGACAGCAAAGTATTACACAAAGCTTCGGTTTTTCAATACCCGCAATTGGTATTGGGAATGATTGGCATATTCGTATATGTAGGGGTGGAAGTAGCCACAGCCAGTAATTTACCCGAATACATGAAACAGCATCTTAACTTACCCACTAACCAGGTAGCACCTTATATCTCTTTGTACTGGGCAAGTTTAATGATGGGAAGGTGGACGGGAGCCGTTGGCGCTTTTGACGTAAGTATGGGTGCTAAAAAAATACTTAATTTTTTGATGCCCTACCTCGCATTTGCAGTGTTCTTAATTGTGAATGCAATAGCGCAACATGATATAAGTTCATTTTATGTATATGGCTTTGTAATCATAGCGATGATAGCCGGTGACATTTTAAGTAAGGGAAATCCTGCAAGAATGTTATTACTCTTTTCTATGATGGGTATTACAGCGTTGGTAATTGGCATGCTTACTTCAGGTATGACTAGTGTGTTTGCATTTATCAGTGTTGGGTTATTCTGCAGCACTTTATGGCCTTGTATTTTTACACTCGCCATAGCCGGGCTTGGCAAACATACCAACCAGGGAAGCAGTCTTTTAATTATGATGATTATGGGTGGAGGTATTATAAGTTATGTACAAGGACTTGTTGCAGCCGACCATATCTTAGGTATCCAGTATAGCTATATGGTAGGTGTTTGCTGCTTTGCCTATCTGGCTTTTTATGCAATCAGGTCTAAGTCTATTTTGAAATCGCAGGGCATTGATTATGACGTTACCACCAGTGGTGGTCATTAAAACAACGATATTTTTGATCAGTTTTTAAATCAGCATAGCAGCATGCCTAAAGCAAAAACCAGTGTAGAACAATTGGCCATCGGAATAGATATTGGTGGTACCGGTACCAAGTTTGGTATTGTTGACAGACTTGGTAACCTTCTTTTTTCGAGTGAAATGTCAACCCGAAAACACAAAGAGCTGGATGGTTTTATTGATGATCTCTATAATAATGTATCTCCATTAATAGAACAGGCCGGAGGGGTTGGCAGGATGAAAGGTATTGGCCTAGGCGCACCCAATGGAAATTACTATACCGGCACGGTTGAATATGCCCCAAACCTTCCCTGGAAGGGCATCCTGCCGCTTGCTAAACTGGTGGAGGATAAATTTAAATTGCCCGTTGTACTTACCAACGATGCCAATGCAGCAGCACTGGGTGAAATGATGTATGGAGCAGCCCAGGGTATGAATGATTTTATCATGATCACCCTGGGAACAGGTGTGGGAAGCGGCATTGTAGCGAACGGCAAACTTATTTATGGCCATGATGGTTTTGCAGGTGAACTGGGCCACACCATTATTATACCCGATGGCCGCTTACATGAAGGCACCGGTAAATATGGCTCTTTGGAAAGTTATGCATCTGCAACAGGTGTGCGGTTAACGAGCTTAGAACTACTCGAAAAAAGTAAAACACCCAGCCTTCTTAGAAAAATTCCTAAAGAAGAATTGGATTCCAAAAAAGTATATGATGCTGCCATGGAAGGCGATGAACTGGCCAAAGAAATTTTTGAATACACAGGTAAAATATTAGGAATGGCGCTCGCTAATTTTGTTATGTTTTCAAGTCCTGAAGCCATTATTTTATTTGGCGGGCTTACCAAAGCGGGTGACCTTATTTTAAAACCTACCAGGCAATATATGGAAGCCAACCTGATACAGGTATTCCAAAACAAAGTGAAAATATTAGTCAGCCATCTAAAAGAATCCGATGCGGCGATATTAGGTGCCAGTGCATTGGTTTGGGAATTGAAATAAGCAGTTATCAGAAATGAAATCCGAAATTATTGCTCATGTTTAATGACTACCGGCCTTAATTATAAAGACTGCCGGCACTGCCCTCTGTCCTTCTTTATCACTCGGGGTGATGGTTTGTTTTCCGTTGATGAGCAGGCAACTGCTTCCACCACCATCTAAGTTCAATGCTTCTATACAACCTATCTCTTTCAGCATTTGTGCTTCCTGAGTAAGTGTGGCACCTTCTGCTTTTCCGGGAAAGCGCCCTTCAATTACCATCAGTACCAGTTTACCATCTGCCGTATAACCCATAGCTGTTCGCGGATGTTTATCATTAATGGCTTTGCCGGTAAATTTCAATTCTTCATTATTGGTTACATGCACCTGGCCGTCTTGCAACAATACCGGGCCGCCTCCCACTGCCGTGGTTACTTTCCATTTTTTAAAAGATGCAACTCGGAGCATTTCTTTTTTTGTATGATTGATCACTGAATCTTTAAATGAATTGATTACTTTTTGACTTGCATAAGCATTTACATCAGCCGAATCAGTATACAACCAAGCCACATCTGCTTTTCTTCTGGCTGATATACCTATTGCACTTCCAAAAGAATGGCGATGGGTAAGGGTATCTTTTCCTTTGCCGGCTATGGTATGCACCTGGTACGCCTGTAACTTACCATCTTTGATAACCATATTCTGGTTACTGTTATGCACAAACTCAAAAAAAGTGGTATTCATTACCAGCAAAGGCTTTTGTTCCTGTTCAAAATATTGGGTGGGGGTAAGTCGTTTGCCATAACCCAACTGTGTAGTAAAATCGAGTGATTTATCTTTTAAATCTGCACTTACATAATAGGCAATACTTGGCTTCCCTTCTATGAGATCGTTGGTCATATACACATGTATTCCCTTAGGCAATGGTTGATAGAGCGAATCAACATTCTTCCAGGTCCATTGGGCACTTAGTGTTGTTGAACACAGTAAGAATAAAATAACTATCGTTTTAAATAATTGCATGTATAAATATTAAAAGTTTTCACACAAAGCAATGTAAGTAGCAAAGACAATCGTAAAAAGAAACGTCAGATAAAATCTGACGCTATCAATGATTAAACCGTTACCATTTGTTTTTCTTCTTTCCACTTATTCTTACCATACCCTTCTATCACATGTTTTTCGCTATGATAAGATGAGCGCACCAACGGGCCACTTTCCACATAATCAAAACCAAGGTTATACCCTATATCGCGCAATTCTGCAAACTCATCAGGATGCACGAAACGTTGCACAGGTAAATGTTTTTTAGTGGGTTGCAAATATTGGCCAAGGGTTAGTACATCTGTACCCACCGCTACTAAATCTTCCATGGTTTGTATCACTTCTTCTTTTGTTTCACCCAATCCCAGCATAACACCCGTTTTGGTGCGCATACCACCCTGTTTCAACATTTGCAGTACTTCCAGGCTGCGGCGGTATTTGGCCTGCACACGAACCTGGCGGGTAAGGCCTTCACAGGTTTCCATATTGTGACTAACCACATCAGGTGCTGCATCAATAATGCGCTGCACCTGATCGGCTTTACCCTGAAAATCAGGTATCAGCGTTTCCAAGGTTGTCTCAGGATTAAGGTTTTTTACGGCATGGATGGTATTATACCAG
>JANXUL010000058.1 GCA_025356235.1 Bacteroidota bacterium | reverse complement strand
GTACGCCGTGCCAGAACGCAGGGAAAAAATGCCTGCTGGGTACCGGGTACCGATCATGCATCCATAGCTACTGAAGCCAAAGTAGTGGCCATGTTGCGCGAAAGAGGTATTACCAAATCATCACTTGGCCGTGATGAGTTTTTGCAGTATGCCTGGGAATGGAAAGAAAAATATGGCGGGATCATCCTCCAGCAATTAAAAAAGATTGGCTGTAGCCTCGACTGGGACAGGACATCCTTTACCATGGATGATGAATATTATCAAACAGTAATAAAAGTATTCATAGATCTATATAAAAAGGGCCATATCTATCGCGGCAAACGCATGATCAACTGGGATGTGAGAGCAAAGACTGCGTTGAGTGATGAGGAGGTAATTTATAAAGAAGTACAGAGTAAGTTGTATTATTTACGATACCAAATAACAGATGAAAGTGGAAACCCCCTTCCATTCTCCCCTTCCGGGGATGGGGGTATTACCATTGCCACCGTACGCCCCGAAACCATTCTGGGCGATTCGGCTATCTGCGTAAACCCGAATGATGAACGATACAAACACCTGCATGGCAGGTTTGCTTTTGTTCCCCTGATTAACCGAAAGATACCGATCATTCCTGATGAGTATGTGACCATGGATTTTGGTACAGGTGCCTTAAAAGTTACCCCGGCGCATGATATGAATGATTACCAGTTAGGACAGAAATACAACCTGGAAATCATTGATACCATGAATGATGATGGGACGATGAGTGAAGCGGCGCAACTGTTTATTGGTGAAGACCGGTTTGAAGTACGGAAAAAAATCATCCCACAACTTGAAGCAGCAGGGCATTTGGTTAAAATGGAAGAATATACCAACCAGATAGGTTTTAGCGAAAGAACGGATGTGGTAGTAGAGCCCCGTTTAAGTTTGCAATGGTGGGTGAGTATGAAAAATATGGCAGCACCTGCTTTAAAAGCAGTTATGCATGAGGAGATCAATTTTCACCCAGCCAAGTTCAAAAACCTTTACAGGCACTGGATGGAGAATATCAAAGACTGGTGCATAAGCCGCCAGTTATGGTGGGGACACAGGATTCCGGCTTATTACACGCCCGACGGTGAATTTGTAGTTGCCGCTTCAATAGAAGAAGCTTTTGATCAATTCAAAATTCAAAATACAAAATACAAAATAGCAGATATCCGCCAGGATGATGATTGCCTCGATACCTGGTTCTCCAGCTGGCTTTGGCCGTTTGAGGTTTTTAAAGGACTATCCCATCCGGGTAATGCCGAAGTAAAATACTATTATCCAACCAACACATTGGTAACAGCACCTGAGATTATTTTCTTCTGGGTAGCCCGCATGATTATGGCAGGCTATGAATACATGGATGAAAAACCTTTCAATGACGTGTATTTTACAGGTATTGTTCGCGATAAGCAGGGAAGGAAAATGAGTAAAAGCCTGGGCAATTCACCCGACTTACTGGGATTGATTGATCAATACGGTGCAGATGCAGTTCGTTTTGGTATCATGATTGCCTCCCCTGCCGGCAATGATATTTTATTTGATGAATCGGCTTTGGAACAGGGCCGCAACTTCAATAATAAACTATGGAACGTCCTGAAGCTGATAAAAATGTGGGAAGGCCGCCAATCGCCAAACGTAGATGTTGAGCCAGCTAACGGAACTCACCACTCACCACTCACCACTCACGATTTCGCATTAGCCTGGTTCGAAAACCGCCTCAACCAGGTAAAATCTCAAGTAAATGAAATGATGGTACAGTTTCGTTTAAGCGAAGCATTAAAAACCATTTACTCCCTGGTATGGGATGATTTTTGCAGTTGGTATTTAGAATGGATCAAACCCGGATTCGAGCAACCGATTGAAAAAGCAGTGTATGAAAAGACCTTGGTTTATTTTGAAGAATTGATGCAGTTGCTTCATCCATTCATGCCATTTATTACAGAAGAAATCTATCATTTACTTCAGGATAAAAAAGATGACCTGTGTGTAAAACAAGTTGCCCCCCTGCAGGCATTTGATAAATCAATATTGAAGGCCGGTGATTTGTTGAAACAGGTAATTTCTGCTTTGCGCGATGCCCGGAACAAGAACCAGGTTAAACCAAAAGATACCATAAAGTTGCATATTCAAACTGCTGATGTAGCGGATTATCAAACAATTGAAAATATCCTGCGCAAACAGGTAAATGCAGAACTCATCACTTATGCAAGCAGCACGGTTGCCAATACCATTGTTGTTGCGGTAGAAAAAGATAAATTCTTTATCGAAACAGATCAGCAGTTAGACACAGCTACCCTACAAGCAGAATTGCTGAAAAACCTTGACCACCAGAAAAAATTTCTGGAAAGTGTACTAAAAAAACTAGGCAACGAACGGTTTGTTCAAAATGCCAGTCCCGAAGTAGTGGACCTGGAAAGAAAAAAACAGGCAGATGCAGAAGCTCGTATCAAAACCATTGAAGAAAGCCTGCAAAACCTTTAGGATATATTAATAAAGCGAATCAAGGTTTGATTACAGCGCAATCTTAGCATTAAAATGATCATGCACATACTGCACCAATCCTACTTATAAATATTACTCACTCACAACTTACCACGCACCCTAATGCACCAACACATGCGTTTGCTTAATCACCCCCATTACAAATACACTCTGCACATGGCCCAGGTTTTCTGCCTGGCTTAATTTGTTTACATGAAAATCGTAATAGGCATCCATACTTTCAGCCACTACTTTCAGCATAAAATCAAACTCACCTGAAATATTGTAACACTCAATTACTTCATTCATCTCCTGGATATCTTTAATAAATTTCGCGCCTGCATTCCGGTTATGCTGTTTGAGTGACACATAGCAGATCACCATCAACCCTTTTTTTACTTTGGAATGATCTACCAAAGTGGCGTATTGCCTGATTACCCCCGACTCTTCCATACGCTTAATCCTTTCATGAACCGGGGTGGTACTCAGGTGAACTTTATCAGCTATTTCCTTTACCGTTGACCTGGCATTCAGCTGCAATACACGTAGGATGGCCATATCTTTTTCATCAACCGAAAAAGGGGCATCAGTGGATTCGTCTTTTTTAGGTGTCTTTGCCATAATAAAATACTCATTTATTCTACATAAAATTAATAAAATAGATATTTATTCCAAATAAAATAAATAATATGGTATTTTATTCTATAAAACTACATTTGTACCACACAAAACATAAAACATGTCTACACTAACAAAATCCATTGACTTCAGCCTGCCTTACAAAGTGGCTGATATGAGTTTAGCCGATTGGGGCCGTAAAGAAATCCGTTTAGCCGAAGCAGAAATGCCAGGTTTGATGTCTATCCGTGCTGAATACGGACCAACCCAACCATTAAAAGGTGCGCGGGTTGCCGGTTGTTTACACATGACCATTCAAACGGCTGTATTAATTGAAACACTGGTGGCTTTGGGTGCTGAAGTTAAATGGAGTTCTTGTAATATATTTTCTACCCAAGACCAGGCTGCTGCTGCTATTGCGGCTGCCGGCATTGGTGTATTTGCCTGGAAAGGACAAACACAGGAAGAAGCGGATTGGTGTATTGAACAAACTTTGTTCTTTGGTGGCGCCGATCGCCCATTGAATATGATTTTGGATGATGGCGGGGATTTAACCAATATGGTTTTTGATGTATATCCTGAATTGATTGCTAACATCAAAGGCTTATCTGAAGAAACAACAACCGGTGTTCACCGTTTATATGAGCGTATGGCAAAAGGTACTTTACCTATTCCTGCGATCAACGTAAATGATTCTGTTACCAAATCTAAATTTGATAACAAATACGGTTGCCAGGAATCACTGGTAGATGCGATCCGTCGTGCTACAGATGTAATGATGGCCGGTAAAGTGGCTGTGGTAGGTGGATATGGTGATGTAGGTAAAGGTTCTGCCCTTTCTTTAAAAGGTGCAGGTTGCCGTGTAATTGTTACCGAGATTGACCCTATCTGCGCTTTACAGGCTGCTATGGAAGGTTTTGAAGTAAAACCAATGGCTGAAGCTGTAAAAGAAGCTGATATCATTGTTACTGCTTCCGGTTGCCGCGACCTGATTACAGAAAAACATTTCCGTTCAATGAAAGACAAAGCGATCGTTTGTAATATCGGCCACTTTGATATTGAAATTGATGTTGCCTGGCTGAACAATAACTATGGCCAGACAAAAGATACCATCAAACCACAGGTTGACTTGTATAATATTGATGGCAAAGACATCATCCTCTTGGCAGAAGGACGTTTGGTAAACTTAGGTTGTGCCACCGGCCACCCGAGTTTCGTTATGAGTAACTCTTTCTCTAACCAAACACTTGCTCAGATTGAATTGTGGACCAACAACAAAAACTACGAAAACAAAGTATATGTGTTACCTAAACATTTAGATGAGAAGGTTGCCCGTTTACACCTTGCCAAAGTAG
>JANXUL010000033.1 GCA_025356235.1 Bacteroidota bacterium | reverse complement strand
TAACACTTATTAAAGACGCCCAGCTTATCATTTATGAAGGTGCACCGCACGGTCTTTTTATTACCGAAAAAGACAAGCTGAATGAAGATCTTATCAATTCCATCGGTAAGGATTCGGTCAACCATTTTCAAAACCTGGTTTCATCAGACGAAGAGAATGTGACAGATGGCGTTTATCTTGATACAGAGATATAGGTGCTTTTTGCCTTACGCGCAATGCCTCCAATAAACACCCTATAAATCAATAAGTATAGGGTGTTCGTTGGGGCATTATTATTATTTCAACCCGGAAGGTTTAAATCCTTCCTTATTTCTCATTTTTTTCAGTAGATAGCCAACCAATTAGTAAAATGGTTCGTATACAGTACTAAAATTAACATTTTATGAAAAAAATCCTCCTGATCCTTGCGCTGGCAGTTAGTGCCACACAATTTATGGGTTGCAGCAAAAGCGATACCACAACACCCGCGGCTACCGTTACCTGGGCGGCCACAGTGGCTATGAGCGCCAAATTTGAAGTACCTGCACCTGCCGGCAAAACCGAAACCGCTACGGCAGATCTCCAGATATTGAGCGATAATACCCTCAAGTATTCCATTCTGGTTAATAACCTTACAGCTGGCGATGCAATTACGGCCGCACATATTCACCTGGGTAATGCAGGTGTAAGTGGTGCTGTATATATCCCTTTTAATGGAACCATTTCCGGTTCTACTGTTACCGGTACTGTTCAGTTAACTGCCGGCCAGGCAGATACCCTCAAAAACCAGGAAGCCTATGTAAACGTGCATACCACACAGGCCGGTGGTGGTTTGGTTCGGGGACAAATTGACAGTAAAGTGGTATTTGCTGCTGATATTGCCATGAACGGCACCAATGAAGTACCGTCTGTTACTACTACGGCTACCGGGGTGGCTATTATCCGCATGACAGAAAACAAAAAATTATACATAAAGGTATCGATTAGCAATTTAGAAGCGGGTGATGCGATGACCTTTGCACATATTCACTCCGGCTCTTCAACTGTAAGCGGTCCGGTTGTTCTGGGATTTTATTCTGCAGCAACTGATTTTAGCACAGTGAAGGTTTTATCTTTACCCGTAGACAATATTCTTTATAATTCTATATTAAACGATATGTTATACGTGAATGCCCATTCTACTGCGCGTGGATCTGGAATCGTTAGAGGACAAATTCGGTAATTACAAATTATCTATCTCATTGAATACAAAAGCTATTCCTGTTTATAGGGAATAGCTTTTTCTTTTACTGCTATATAATGCCTATAATAAAATATATCAACCCATATGTAGCGTATAAAAACTGACTATCCGGTTTTTCTTTTCTTTTTTAGTTACCTGATAGTTGTTTAGAAAAAATTTGAACCCTTAGCAAGAATTTAGTTTGGATTATACCCGGGCCACTATTTTTTTAAACAGCTCCTCGGCTTTAAAGGGTTTGAATAAATAGTTATCCATGCCCATTTCTATACATTTCGCTTTTTCAGATGCCCGTGCGGAGGTCATTAATGCAATACATGGTTTTATATTTCCCGCAGTAAATACTGGCAGATACTGAATGGCTGATATTTTACCGACCGGAGCATTTGCAGGGATTTCATGTTCAATGGTTTTGTTATATAATCATTGACCATACCGTTTGATTTTGCTTTTTTAATCTGAAAAAGATCAATGGAAGAACTTAACAAAATGACCCTGCATTTAGTAAGTACATTTTGAGGGAGTTTTTCAAGCTCGCTTAGAAATTGCCATGCATTCATTTCCGGCATGTCAATAGCTAAAAAAATAATCCGGGGGAATTGGGGAAGTCCTGTTGTGGCTATTTTTTTCAGGGTTTTCAATGCTTGTTTAGGGTTGGTTGCAGCATCTACTTTTGTAGCAATTTTACTACTCTCAATCAGTTTTGCATTCGGTGTACTAAGCAAAATATCATCATCTACCAGTAAAACGTTATCGAATTTTCTCAATTTCCAGCTGTTTAATTAAATTAAGGACCCTATTCGTGTAAAAGAATGACAAATGGATTGGAATATCTATTGGCCTATATATTAGATATACATAGACATTTTCACCGCCATGATATAGTAAAATAACTACACGCTCTTTTTCAGAACTGTTTGTTGAACGCCGGTTACTATCTCATTAGACAGAATATGGATAGGTCATGCGAATTTAAAACCACAAATATTAATATTAACGTGGCGTGTTATAAAACCAAGCTGAATTATCGTAATTCTCCGTGTTGAAAAAAAGCATACTTACTACTCGAAATAATATTTTTTGCAACTCTGACATACAAAGTGCACTGAGCTACACAGCGGGTTTTCAATAGCACAATACGTTACTATTTAATATGCCAGTAACGGTTCGCCTTACCTAGCATTGTGTAACGAATTCAAAATGAAGATTGAATGTTTTAATGCCCAATATTTAATATCTGAATCCTTATAGTCAACCGGGTCGTATTAATGGACCCAACAAAAGAAACGGCCATATTGCTATGGCCGTTCGTGTAAACCCTATTTCCACTAGTAAACAAGGTTTTTATATAATAATTTTTGAAAGCGTATACTTACTATTTTTCAGCATTTATAAAAATGCGCAGAATATTAGTGTTGTGTTTCGTGATGCTTATTTGTGAGTGGTAAATGGTGGGTTGTGAGTAACTTACACTGTGATAAACCATATTTACTCACTACTCACTGAAGCACAGTTATACTATAATGTCTTATTTATTTCCGCAGCACGTCTTAACAATTCCGGGTCTTTAGAATTTGTACGAAGGGCCGTATGCAAATATTCCGCTGCCTTTTTTTCATCCTTCTGCTTGTAAGCGATCCATGCCAGCTCTTTATTTACATCTATGTTAGCGGGCCTGACACCGTATTCTTCCATTGCATATTTTTTCGCTTCTTCCAGCTTGTCCATTTTTATCATGAGCTTGCACATCTCCAGTGAAACAGAATGTCCGGATGCAGCATCTTTCTCGAGCATCTTTTTCACTTCCTCATATTTTGCAGCCGCCTTCTCTTTCATGCCTTGCTCAGCATAGATATCGGCCATTTGTTCATGGAAAGAAAATTCGGGCATGATTGCCGCAGCAGAGTCCAATAACATTAATGCAGTTTTGTAATCTTTACGTTTATTCGCAATTTTAGCAAGTCCTGCCATAGCAAATGCATAACTGGGCCTCGACGCTAATATGG
>JANXUL010000025.1 GCA_025356235.1 Bacteroidota bacterium | reverse complement strand
TCCGAAAAATCAACTGGCCTCTTTCTAAACTCATGAAATTCATAAAGCCTGTTCCAAGTCCTGTTGCGTTTTCCTTAAGTATATAATACAAGGGGCGTGCCAAGGGGTATTCTCCAAAGGTTATTGTGGCCTGTGAAGGCTTGGCAAAAACATCTTTTTCAATACAATTAACACATTCCACCAAAGCCATCCGTATCTTTTTTTGGTAAGCTTCCTGTTTTGGATCGTAACTGTCACCTACCCAGCTTAACCCAACAAAACCAATCACATTGGGGTTATTGGATACGATATCTATTACTTTCTCGCTATTCTCTGAGGCAACCACATTAACTCCGAATGCCCCCCCCCTCAACACACTATCCTGCAGGAAACGGACTGTACTGGTAGCATTCTTGCCATCCATTACGGCGGTTATGTTATTTTTTCCAGAGAGGATGTTTTTTATCTGCTCCATGGTAAATACGCTGTCTTTCGCTGCCCGGTTTACAATTACCGCAATGGCATCGTAAGCCAATTCGCCGTACTGGGGCTTAAACAACAGCCTGCTTTCATAATATTCTGCTTCCTTATCACTTAACCCTTTGGCTACAATGATCATTCGTGTGCTATCAGATTGCAAATCCCTGAAACAGGCTGCTTCCGATTTGTAGGAGGCAATGATTTTTGTATTCGGAAAAGATGCATGGTGAACACGAAGCTGTTCTTCAATTACGGGTTTAAAACTTTCGTCAACACTGATATTAATCGTTCCTTTTACAGGCGTATCCCTGTTATCATCCTTTTTGTCGTTTGTATTACAAGAAAAAAAGAACATAAGCAGCCCCGCAAAACCACCATATAAAACGCTTCGGCTCATCTTAATAATCACGCTTAACCCCCCTGTACAATCTAAAACCGCCATACAAAAGGCAAATCCCACCAAATAAGTACCTGAAAACAGGATCGATAAAAGCCAATTGTTCAAGTTTTAACTTTTCAGCTAACAACATCGTTATGGCAACGCCCAGGAAAATAATTGCCATGGTAATATCGTAAGTCATACGCATTATCGTATAACTCCTTCGTTTTTTTACTTCAAATTCATTTTCCATTTCACATTCAATTAAACAGGGATGGGCAATTTAGGTAATAATTTTATTCGTCCGCAACAAAAGTGAGTTGCATTTTCGAAACAAAACACCTGTTTCATATTTAGATGCATCCAAAAGCTACTTTCCATAAATACATAAATGTTAATGCTAATACATGTTAGTTCTTCCAAGGCTTATTTTAAGCCTGGTCAGTTGGGGCAATAATCGCCTCCTAGCAGTATCTTTGGCCGTATGAAAATTTTAATGGTATGCCTGGGTAATATTTGCAGGAGTCCATTGGCAGAAGGGATATTGCGGCACAAGGCAGCACTGGCCGGACTTGACTGGATTATTGACAGTGCCGGCACCGGCGGTTATCATACAGGGGAACAACCGCATGTATTATCGCAAAAAGTGGCTTTGTTGAATGGTATAGATATAAGTATCCAGCAATGCAGGCAGTTCATAAAAGAAGATATGATAAGTTTCGACAGGATTTTTGTGATGGACAATGATAATTATGAAGAAGTAAGAAGGATCAGCAAGGACCATTGGGATGAAAGAAAAACAGGTTTGCTGTTAAACGAACTTCATCCGGGAGAAAACAGGAGCGTTCCTGATCCCTGGTATGGTACCGAGAAAGATTATCATATGGTATTTACTATGCTGGATAAGGCATGCGATAAAATT
This sequence comes from Bacteroidota bacterium, assembly GCA_025356235.1. Classification (GTDB taxonomy): domain Bacteria; phylum Bacteroidota; class Bacteroidia; order Chitinophagales; family Chitinophagaceae; genus Sediminibacterium. The sequence continues at coordinate 18,090 of JANXUL010000025.1, read as the reverse complement.
GTGGCACATTATAAAAATCAATCCTGAATGGGCAACTGTAAATGGTGAGCACTTTCACATAACCGCGTTGCTATCATCATTTAAACTTTATTTATTCTTTTAACTTTACCATCACCCATGAGCAAACCCGGCTTACCACAAGGAACCAGAGATTTTAGTGCAGCAATTGTACGAAAACGCAATTATATTTTTAATACAATCCGCTCTGTATTTGAATTATATGGGTTTCAGCCATTGGAGACACCGGCAATGGAAAACCTGGATACATTACTGGGTAAATATGGCGAAGAGGGTGATAAGCTGATCTTTAAAATATTGAATAACGGTCTCGATAACCCCGATAAACACCAACAGGCCAAAGAAGATTTTGATAAAGTATTATCCGGCAGGAATATAAAAGGCATTACCGAAAGAGCGTTGCGGTATGATCTTACCATTCCGTTTGCAAGGTATGTGGCTATGAATTATGGACAGCTTACGCTACCCTTTAAACGTTACCAGATACAACCTGTCTGGCGCGCCGACCGTCCGCAAAAGGGCCGCTACCGAGAGTTTTATCAGTGCGATTGTGATGTAGTAGGCAGCAGGGCTTTATTAAATGAAGTAGAACTGGCCAATATATACAGCCAGGTTTTTGAACAATTGAAGGTGCCGGTAGAAATACATATCAACAACCGTAAAATATTGGCAGCGTTGGCCGAACTATGTGGCGGCCCGGAAAAGATGATAGACATTACCATCGCTATTGACAAATTAGATAAGATAGGACTTGATAGCGTAAAGGAAGAACTTGAAAAGAAAGGCCTTTCCAGTGAACAAATCAGTACCATAGAAAAATATCTTTCCATAAGCGGAACGGATGCTGAAAAATTAGCCTCTTTACAAACACTACTCGGCAATAATACAACAGGGCAAAAAGGAATTGAAGAGATTACTTATATTTTAAATTATCAACTCACCACGCACCACGCACCACTCACCACTGACTTCACTTTAGCCCGCGGCCTCAATTATTACACCGGTATTATTTTTGAAGTTAAAGCAAAAAATGTGCAGATGGGCAGTATTGGCGGAGGTGGCAGGTATGATAACCTGACAGGTTTATTTGGCGTACCCGATGTTCCGGGAGTGGGCATTAGTTTTGGAGTAGATAGAATTTATGATGTGATGGAAGAATTACAACTCTTTCCAGAAGAAGTGCAAATGGGCACACAGGTATTATTCTTTAACCTTGGCGAAGCCGAAAGTAAAAAAGCTTTCCTGTTAATGCAGCAACTTAGGGATAAGGGAATTCGGTGTGAATTATTTCATGAGAATACAAAGTTTGATAAACAGTTCAAATATGCCGATAAAAAGCAGATTCCTTATGCGGTAATTATTGGCAGTAAAGAACTGGAAGAGGGGACCTGCATGGTAAAAAAATTAATAGATGGTAACCAACACACACTTATGCAGTCTGCATTGATTGCTTTTTCTTTTCAGTAAATCAATATCTGGCACAATTTTTTCATATATTCTTACAAAATTGTTCATGAGAAAAGATTTCCTGCTATGGCTGATTGTCGGCTCCTTTTTGGTGTCGTGTAGTAAAAAAACACATCCGGCAACCAGTGTTTTAAGGGGAAATTCTGATACAAAGCATGGTATACCAAAATCTGAAACAAAGATTGATACCCCTGCAAATGGTGGCATAGACATTCCCACTACACCAGTAGCTACTCCCATGCTGGCTCCCATGATTGTTATTGATGAAAAGGGTGAGATCATTACCTCTCGCGATAAATTGCCCGATAATATTGCCGCAAAAGTAGATTACAAGAAAATAAGCCGCTCATTCACACCTGTTCAGCGAAAAAACCTGATTTATCGTTTTAAAATGGTTCCTCCGCGTGTATTATTCGTTCCCGATAACCTGGCATCTAAAACTGCCCGTGGTTATTACTGCGTTTACAAAAAGAAATTCTGGTATTGGAGAAAAGAGGATGGCCTGTTTTATTTAGACGAAACTTATTACCAATAAAAAAGCCGGATGATTAAATCCGGCCCTGGCATATTGTCAAGCAATCTATCATCGAACCTGCACGATAACTAACGAAGTGTTAGTTATGTACTTATTTGTAAGCCTGTAGGCAAAAGCATTTGTGCTGGCATTTGCTTTGGTGCCTTCTAATTCATAGCCCATTGCATTAATACTAACGCCAATTATTTTTTTGTTAGTATCCCTTTTAAATTTTGCGGTTCCCTGAAATTGGGTGATGGTATACAGGTCTTCCCCCTGTTTTTCTAAGAGTGAAACACCGGCGGAAGAGGACATGGTTAATGCGCCGTTCTCTAAAGCCACATTTACTTCTGCTACCACGCTGCCATCAGGAAAAGTGTATTTGCCTACAAATTGTTCCAGTGTAGAATCTTTTGCTGATTCCTGTGCATGCACAATGGATACAAAACCAAGACCCAAACCGAAAAGTAAAATCATTTTTTTCATACCACAGTTTTAAACTGACACAAAATATATTAATTATTTTATTATCGGCAGACTTTAGCGAAATTTAATTTTACGCCCCGAGATCCCGTAAATGGTGCTGCATATGAGCCACATAATCGCAGATAAGCCATTCGAGGGTTTGCATACCGGTTTGGTTGTATTGGGGTGCACCTCAAATAACAGCCTGGAGGCAGGTATATGTTGCACCACAAAAATAATTTGCTGGTTCAAGGATTGCCATAAACCCAGCATATGTTGAAGAGGCAGTTGCTGGTAGTTATTGACAATCATTAGTTCATTTTGTTGATATGGGGTGATGAGGTATGGCTGCTCTACTATCTGCGCATCTGTAAACCGCTTCAGGTTATTAATGGCTGAATCTATCAGGTGGCCCAATAGCTGCTGCCTGCTCCATTTTCCGGGTGCCGGCGGTAATAACAATTCATCGGTTGATAAACCTTCGTACTCTTTACGCACCTGCGGCATTAGCAATACCAGTTGCTGCATGGCAGCTGCTACATTGATGCTATCATCTTTCAGAAATCCTTTGTTCTGCCACATGGTTTTATTTTGAATTTTGAATGTTGCATTATGAAATATTTTTTCATTCAACATTTATAATTCAACATTCAAAATAAATCACAATCCTTCGTACACCACAGCCGCCCCCTGCCCAACGCCCACGCACATAGTAGCCAATCCGTATTTCGCTTTTTGCCTGTTCATTTCATGTAGTAAAGTGGTAGATATCCGTACGCCGCTGCAACCTAATGGGTGGCCGATAGCTATAGAGCCGCCATTTACATTTACTTTGCTATTGTCTAGCCCGAGCTCTTTTATACAGGCAAGGCTTTGTGAGGCGAATGCTTCATTCAATTCTATAAGATCTATATCACCTACTGTTAAGCCACCGCGTAACAATGCTTTCTGCGAAGCAGGTACCGGGCCAATACCCATGATAGCCGGATCTACCCCGGCAACACCCATGCTTACAATTCTTGCAATAGGTTGCAGGTTAAACAGTTTTACAGCCTCTTCGCTTGCCAGCAACATAGCAGCTGCACCATCGTTAATACCTGATGAGTTGCCTGCTGTTACCGAACCTTCTTTGGCAAACGCCGGTTTGAGGGACGCTAATTTTTCCAAAGAGGTTTGCCGGGGATGTTCATCCTGGTTAAACCAGGTAATTAAACGGTCGCTGATCATTTCAACGGCAGCTATCTCATCATCCCATTTGCCAGCTTCCAATGCCGCAAAATATTTTTGTTGAGATGAAAAAGCGAATGCATCCTGTTCTTCACGGCTTATCTTCCAATCGTTTGCTACATTCTCAGCCGTTTCGCCCATACTGAACGGATGATACATTTGTGCCAGTTGCTTATTTACAAAGCGCCAGCCAATGGTTGAATCATGTGTTTCTACTTTACGGTTCCAGGCCCCTTCGGCTTTTGCTGTAACAAAGGGTGCCCTTGTCATACTTTCAACCCCACAGGCTATATACAACATGCCTTCATTACACATAATGGCCCTTGCCGCATCCATCACTGCCTGCAGGCCACTGGCGCATAAACGGTTTACTGTATTGCCGGCAACCGTTACCGGTAAGCCTGCCAGCAATGCTGCCATCCGGGCTACGTTGCGGTTGTCCTCGCCTGCCTGGTTAGCGGCACCAGCAATTACATCTTCAATGGTTGAGGGATCAATACCTTCATTCCTTTGTAATAAAGCAGTTATGGTATGTGCTAATAAATCATCCGGCCGTATTGAACTCAGTTTCCCGCCATAACGGCCCACCGGCGTTCTTACCGCATCTATTACATAACATGTTTTCATATGGAAATCTTTTTCAACTTATTAATGGCTAAAATGGAGCGCAAGATAGAGTTTGTGCTACAAAAATCCCCCTTTAGAGGCTTAGGAGGTATCTTTGCAAAATGAACACCCCTTTACCCAATATACGTCACCTGAGTATCGCAGACCTGGAAGCCTATTTTGAATCCATTGGTGACAAAAAATTCCGTGTTAAACAGGTTTATGAATGGATCTGGCAAAAGCATGCCCATAGCTTTGAAGCCATGAGTAACCTGAGCAAAGACCTCCGTGCAAGGTTAACCAAAGATTTTTCTTTACCTGCACTGCAGGTTGACGCTACGCAATTTAGCAATGACGGCACTATTAAAAGCCGTTTTAAAACCTTTGATGGCCATTTGGTGGAAGGTGTTTTAATACCTACTGATGAACGCAAAACAGCCTGTGTTTCCTCACAAATCGGTTGTAGCCTGAGTTGCAAATTTTGCGCTACGGGTTATATGGACAGGAAAAGAAACCTGACGTATGATGAGATCTATGACCAGGTAGTCATGATCAATCAGCAAAGTGAAAAAACTTTTGAAAAGAAATTATCCAATATCGTTTTCATGGGCATGGGTGAACCGCTGATGAATTACGACAATGTGTTGAAAGCCATTGAAAGGATCTCCGCGGAAGATGGCTTGTTTATGAGCCCGAAAAGGATCACAGTTTCTACCGCAGGTGTGGCCAAACAAATAAGGAAGCTGGGTGACGATAAAGTACGTTTTAAGCTAGCGCTTTCTTTACATGCGCCTACAGATGCCAAACGGAATGAGATCATGCCGATTAATGAAAGTAATAATATTAAAGTACTGATAGAAGCGCTGAATTATTTCTACAAGCAAACCGGCAATGAGATTACGTTAGAATACATACTTTTTAAAAACCTGAATGATTCTGATAAAGATGCAGAAGAATTGGTAAAGATTTACAGGCAGGTGCCAGCCGACCTGATCAATATCATCGAATACAATCCGATTGATGCTTTCAGGTTTACCAAGCCGGATGAAGACACCGTACAAAACTTCATGCAATTACTCGACTCCAACAAAGTGAATGCCCGCCTGCGCCGCAGCCGTGGCAAAGACATTGATGCCGCCTGCGGGCAATTGGCAAATAAAGCTGGGCGATGATCCTATATCAATAAATTTTAACAATACTGCAGCTTTCGGGCTGCATTTGTTTTTTATAAGGTATCTGTCTTCCGGGATACAAAAATGTACCCCACTAAAATTACCACGCATGAAAAGGTTTCTCCTGTTATGCTTTATACTCACCGCACCTTTAACAATCATTTTTATTAATTGCTTAAACCTGCTTAAACTCTCATGGTCTTATTTCAGAACAAATAAAAAATAAGACTATGAAGAAATTATTTATCGCCGCTTCAGCCATACTATTGTTATCGGGCACCTTGCAGGCGCAATCAGAAAAAGGAAATACAACTACCCAACACCAGAAAAGAACACATGCCGCTAAGGGCAAGAAGTTCGAGAAAATGAAAGCGAACCTCGGTTTAAGTGATGACCAGGCAACAAAGATAAAAGCCAACCGGGCAGGACTTCATGAGAAGATAAAAGCTATTCGTGAAAATAAAAATTTATCTGAAAGCCAGAAAAAAGAACAAGTGAAAGCAATCTCCAAACAGCAAAAAGAAAGTATGAAAGCCATACTTACCCCTGCACAGCTGGAGAAGATGAAAGCTGGTAAAAAAAGCAAAGCGACTGTTCCGGGAAAATAGATAATGAGTGTTTTACTGATAGATAGTACGAGAAGCGGCCAAAAACCCGCTTCCTTTTTTTTTGCTACCTTTGCACTCCTGTTGAAAAACAGCATAAATAAAACAGCATGAAAAAACGTACAGACAACTTTGACAAGTTTGCCAGCCAGAAAAAGGGCAGTGCAGTAAAAGAAGCTTACCGCCAGGAAAAGAAAAAGGTAAAATTAGAGGCCCGGGCCGCTGGGGAAGAGATGAGAAAGAAGAAAATAGAGAAGATGCGGGGGATTGACAGCAGTGATAAAGCCGATAAACCAAAAGAGGCAAGATTCAAGCCCAAGGAAAGAAAAACCACACAATACGAAAAAGGAGCTTCAAATAAGCCTCAAGTGAGCGCTCAGAAGTTTGGCGCAAAAAACAATTCCCAACCCGAAACCCCAAACACCAAGCCAACCTCAGAACCCAAACTCCAAACGCCAAACGCTTCATCTGAGATAATGCCTTTGAACAAATTCATTGCCCATGCAGGCGTGTGTGGAAGAAGAGAGGCGGCTGAGCTGGTAAAAGATGGCAAGGTTACTGTAAACGGTGATAAAATTTTTGAGCCCGGTTATAAAGTAACTGGTGTTGACAAAGTAATTGTAAAAGGAAAACAGGTTTTTCTGCAAAGAAATTCTGTTTATATACTGCTTAATAAACCTAAGGATTTTATTACTACTTCCAATGATCCGCAGGGAAGAAAGACCGTTCTGGACCTCATCAAACATGCCACACCGGAAAGGGTATATCCCGTGGGGAGATTAGACAGGAATACAACCGGGGTACTTTTATTGACCAATGACGGTGAGCTGGCACAAAAACTCACACATCCTTCTTTTGAAGTAAAAAAAATATACGAGGTAACGCTGGATAAACCTGTTACCAAAAAAGACCTTGAATCAATTCTTAGCGGTGTAACCCTGGAAGATGGCCCTGTAAAAGCCGATGCGGTAGGTTATGCAGATGATAAAGACAAAAGCATTGTGGGCATCGAGATACACAGTGGCCGTAACCGTATTGTTCGGCGCATATTTGAACACCTGGGCTACGATGTAAAAGCATTAGACAGGGTAATGTTTGCCAACCTGACCAAGAAAAATGTTGACCGGAGTAAATGGCGTTTCTTAAATGAGAAAGAAGTCCGCTTACTCAAGTTCATGAATAAATCTTTCCTGCGAAAAAACAAGGAAGCAGAATAACTCAGTTTTTTCGAACGAAGTGAAGCAAGGGGAGAAATCTGCTACCCGATAATGAGATTTTTCAATCGTACCTCCTTCTAAATCACGGCAAATTTCATCTATGCAATTGGATATCATTTTCGAGAACAATCAGTTTATCGCTGTCAATAAACCTTCCGGGTTGCTCAGCATTCCAGACAGGCTGGGCCAGGAGCTTTCTTTAAAAGATCTGCTTAAAGAAAAGTATGGCAGTATCTACACGGTACACAGGCTTGATAGAGATACCAGCGGTATTATTGTTTTTGCAAAAACCGAGGAGAGTCACAAACAGCTCTCTCAGTTATTTGAAGGAAGAGAAATGGAAAAATATTATGTGGGTTTGGTGTATGGTAATATGATGACCCCATCGGGTAGTATTGATGCCGCTATTATGGAACACCCCGGCAAGGCAACCAGGATGATGACGCATGCCAAAGGAAAAGTTTCTTTAACCGATTATGAAGTGCTGGAATCATTCCGGTTATATTCATGGGTACAATTCAGGATACATACCGGGCGCACACACCAGATACGTGTACACATGCAGCATATTGGTCACTCAATTGTATGTGATGATATTTATGGTGACCCGAAGCCAGTACTATTATCAGCCGTAAAAAGAAATTTCAAACTCTCAAAAACAGCAGAAGAAGAAAGGCCGGTTTTAGCAAGACTGGCCCTGCATTCGCACCGACTGAAGTTTACACTGAATAACGAAGACTTTGATTTGGAAGCAGCCGTACCGAAAGACCTGCGGGCTTTGTTACAGCAGCTGCGAAAATGGAAAAGTTAAGGTTATTTTGAATGTTGAATTTTAAATGTTTACTGAAAACCACTTAACATTTAAAATTCAACATTCAAAATAAATACACTCATTCGTTTTTATACACAACCCCATTCTTCATCACAAATTTTACCCTGCCCATACTCTTTACATCTTTGGTGGGGTCGCCATCAACGGCTACAATATCGGCCAGTTTATCTTTTTCAAGTATACCCAAGCGGTCATCACCTAACAGGTCTGATGCGCTCAAGGTAGCGGCCCTGATGGCTTCCAGTATGGGCATGCCGGCTTCTGTCATATAAACAAATTCCATCCAGTTTTTGCCGTGGGCAAATACACCGGCATCGGTTCCGAAGGCAATCTTTACACCTGCTTTGTAGGCTTTGGCAAAAGTGGCCTGTATATAATTACCTACCACGAGTGCTTTGGCCCTTACTACTTCGGGATAGTAGCCCGGTTTTTTTGCAGAGTCGGCGGAAGATTTTCCCGCGATAATAGTGGGCACGAGATAAGTGCCTTTTTGTTTCATCAGTTCCATCACTTCATCACTCATATAAGTGCCGTGCTCAATAGAATTTACACCACCTAATATAGCGCGTTTCATCCCTTCTGCACCGTGTGCATGGGCGGCTACTTTAAACCCGTAATCTTTGGCAATGGTAACAATGGCGCGAACTTCCTCTTCTGTAAACTGGGCGCCGCTGCCATCTTTTGCCATGCTCAGTACTCCGCCCGTGGCCGTTATTTTAATAAGGTCAGACCCTTCTTTGTATCGTTGACGAACCGCTTTGGCACAATCTTCTACCCCGTTTACGACGCCTTCTTTTGGGCCCGGGTCGCCCATCAGGTCTTTACGGTAATTATTAGTAGGGTCTGCATGGCCGCCTGTGGTGGCAATAGATTTACCGGCAGTATAAATGCGGGGGCCCTTTACCCATTCTTTATTGATCGCATTCCGAAGTGAAATATTAGCGCCCGTACCACCTAGGTCTCTGACCGTGGTAAAGCCGCTCATCAATGTTCTCTCCGCAAATACCACCGATTGAAATGCATAATCAGTAGTGTTCCACGTAAACCCATTAAGGTAATTATTAGGGTTGGTTTCACTTTCCATGTGTACATGCATATCAATCAACCCCGGCATGACCGTTTTGCTTTTGAGGTCAATGATTTTTTCATTGGTTGCCGCGGTCAAATATCCTTTCTGCACATCAACAATCTTATTGCCCTCAACAATTATCGACATATCCTTTAATACCTGCAGGTTTCTTACATCTACCAATTGGCCGCAATGGATAATTACCCGTTGGGCAAACAGGGCATTCAGAAAAACGACAGACAGGACCAATAAAAACAGCTTTCTCATAGTACAGTTATTTGAAGTAAGATAATGAGAACTATTAAGGATAAAAAAAGAAAAGCCCCGGTAAAATTACCGGGGCCGTACAAGTACAAATAAATCAGTTCCGTTAATTATTTATTGGGTTGAGGAGTATAGCGCAGGTAAGGCTTTACCACATTTACCCCTTTTGGAAATTTTTTAATGGCATCTTCCGTACTAACTGCAGGTACCACGATCACATCTTCTCCTTCTTTCCAGTCGGCAGGTGTTGCCACGCTGAAATTGGCGGTTAACTGTAAGGAATCTATCACACGCAATACTTCAACAAAATTGCGTCCGGTAGAAGCAGGATACGTAATCATCAGTTTAACTTTTTTATCGGGACCAATAATGAATAAAGAGCGTACCGTAAATGTTTCAGAAGCATTCGGGTGGATCATTCCGTATGCATGGGCAATACTTTTATCTTCATCAGCTATAATGGGGAAACCCACAGTCACGTGTTGTGTTTCATTAATATCGTTAATCCATCCTTTGTGCTTATCCAGGGGGTCAACACTCAGCGCCAGTACTTTTACATTCCTTTTTTCGAATTCAGCCTGTAATGAAGCTGTTTTGCCAAGTTCCGTTGTACAAACAGGCGTATAATCAGCCGGGTGAGAAAACAATACCCCCCAACCGGTGCCTAAATATTCATACAAATCAATTTCGCCGGCGGTGGTTTGTGCTTTAAAATTGGGAGCAATATCCCCTAGTCGTAAACTCATAGATTTTTTTTTAGAAGTCAAAAATAAGTATTTCCTATTAGATTAGTAGACTAATTTTTTATGCATACAAATTAGCCCATTTTGTATTTATTTCTTTGTATTTTTCTGCTTTCCGAAAAACTTTCCATATTTCTTCTCTATAATATATAATACCCAAATACCTGCAATAAATGCCAGGGCAGCAGCGATCAATATCCTGACTACAGGCATAACCGGATGTTCAACGGGGCCATAAATAAGCAGGTTGAGTTTGAATAAACCAATATAGGCCAGACTAAATACCACAAGACCGGCCAGTGACGATACTATAATCGCTTTAGATGTGTTTCCAATATGCATGGGTTATTTATTTTTTACGGTCCTTGCTTTCTGCAATAAACTTTTTCCAAATTTATTCTTTACCTCATCAATAGCCTTGTACAGTTTATTTTTTTTCTCTGCATCATCAAACAAACTTGCCTGAACGGCATGATTGGTCAATTCACTCAACCGTACACCCAGTAACCGCACCGGTTTACCTTTGCGGTATAATTTATGGAAAAGATCAATGGCAATGGGTATCAGTTCATCATCGCGCAAGGTATAATCTATGCTGGTTTGCCGGGAGGTAGTCTCAAAATCGGGATACCTTATTTTAACAGCTATACAACCGGTTAATTTTTCATCCTGTCGTAATTCATACGCCACCCTTTCGGTCATACGCACCAGTTCACCAAGCAGGAACGCCGTATCGGCTGTATTTTCTTCAAATGTATTTTCACTGGAAATGGACTTTGCTACATGGTAGGCATGTACTTCCCCAAAATGTAAACCCTGCGATTTCTGCCAGAGATCAATACCATATTTACCCATCTTTTTCTCCAAAATAGCACTGGGCGTTTCACTAAGGTCACTGATAGTATGAATGCCCATAGATTTTAATGTGAGGAAAGTATGCTCACCCACACCCGAAAATTTATTTACCGGCAATGGCGCCAGAAATTCTTTTTCCATTCCGGGCTGAACAAACAGGTAGCCGTTGGGCTTGGCTTCATCCGTGGCTATTTTGGCCACCATTTTATTGGTAGCCAGTCCAAATGAAATGGGCAGTTGTGTTTTATCTATGATCTCTGCACGCAGGTCAATGGTCCACTGGTAAGGGTCAAAGAATTTATCCATCCCTGTGAGGTCAATATAAAATTCATCAATAGACGCTTTTTCAAATAATGGTGCTTTGGCCGCAATAATATCAGTTACCCAGCGGGAAAAGCGCGTGTATTCGCCCCGGGTGCCGCGAACTAAAACAGCATGCGGGCATAGTTTCATGGCCGCTTTCATGGGCATGGCACTGCGTACACCAAATTTACGTGCTTCATAACTACAGCTGGTTACCACACCCCTGTCCCTGGATCCGCCAACAATTACCGCTTTACCTTTTAACGAAGGATCATTCAATACCTCTACACTTACAAAGAAAGAGTCGAGGTCAAAATGGGCTATATAGCGTTGCGGGGCGTTCATCGGGAAGGCAAGGTAGATAAGATTCCTGTTTTTTTCACGAAGGTGCTAAGAAAGAAAAGCCGCAAATAAAATCTGTATCCCTTTCGTTAGAAAAATTATTTCCACGGGCAAGGTATCGGCCTGCTGGTTCTTTGGGGAGAACGGAAGATCAAAGAAAGTTCAAAGGTTTTTAAAGTACTGTTCGCGTTATTGGATGAAGCAGTATTGATATCATACGTTAACCCCGCCTGTACATTCTTATAAGACAATCCCAGGTAAGGAATGATTGCTTCGTTACCCCTGTACCATAAGCCGGTATTTAAAACAGTGGGCTGATCCGTTTCATCCAGGATATGGCCAAAATTTACGCCTACTGTATAAGAATTCGAGCCGCTTTCAAACACATACATTCCATTGGTATTGAAGACAAGCCTGTTACTGAGAAAGGTCTGGTAATCGGCGTGGATATTGTATCTCGGCGGATCTACCTGTGTGGGGTCATTTAATGCAGAACGGTTTGTTTTCAGAAAACGGTAACCAGCCACACCAATATCAAAGTTGGTGCCCTCATCCGAATAGGTATAGGTAATACCGGCTAATAAAGAAAAATAGGGTTTTACATTTGACAGAAACGGTTCATTGGTTGGCAATGCCCTGTTAAATCCTGAAGAAGATAATTGCTGGGAGAAACTGAGTTGCCCAAAATCTATCAGGGTATTGGAATACGAGCCGCCAAGGCCGATTGATAACCCATTATTGTCGTCTTGATCAAGGCTTACATGCGAGCTTACAATAAAATGAAAAGAATTGCTTTTATAAGCACCGCCCAATCCTTTATCCTGCAGGAATAAAAGACCGCCGCCGATATAATTGGTTTCTTTATCTCTTTGTTTGAATATTTTTCCATCAAAGGAAACAGAAGTGGTGGTAAGCGGATCTAATCCTTCTCCTATCCATTGGCTCCTGTGATTGGCAACCAGTCTCCAGTTCGCATCTCCATTACCCGCCAAGGCAGGGTTAACGCTAAGCGGTGAAGAATAGAATTGTGAAAAGATCGGGTCCTGGGCAAACAAAGCCGTTTGATCTATCCAAAAAAGAACAGCAGTTAAAAAAATATATTTGAGATGTTTTGGCATCATAAAAATTTAATCAGCGTAATAAAAGTGTTTCCCCCCGTTTCACCAACTGGCTTCCATCATTGGCTATGCCCACTGCTATCCAAATATAAATAGACATGGGTTGCGGGGTTCCGTTTACATAGCCATTCCAGCCCGCATCGGGATTGGTTGTTTCAAACATTAATTTTCCATACCGGTTATATATCTTAAAATATTGGAAGGTTTTAACACCGGTGAGGTATGGATATAAAATATCATTGATGCCATCGCCATTCGGTGTAAAGGATTTGGGAACTAGTATATCAACGAGGTTATTATCAAACACCCTCACCAAAACCGAATCATAGGTAACACATCCTGCAGGTGAGATGAGGTTGATCAGGTATTCCTGTGTAACCTGGTAATTAAAGTTAATTGAGGCGCTATCCGGCCGGTCTATTCCCCGGGTTGGTGTCCACAAATAACGGTAACCCGGAAAGGTTCTTGCGGTTATAGGCGTAAATACGCCTTTATAAGCACTCACAGATGGCATACGGATAGCGGAAATAGGAAATTGTATATTAATCGTACTATCTATGAACGTTGTATAAGCCGGGCAATAAAGTTGGGTTGCTGATAATCTGATGTGACGGTTCCCTGCCGTTGTATACGTATCAGTTGTGTTGTACGTATTACTCGTAGTGCTGTCGCCAAAGTTCCATAGCCATTGTATCGGCCCGGTGGTAAGCGTATCCGTCAAATTAGTAAAACGGATAGGTATGTTAATGCAATATGTATCATATCTGAAACGCAATACAGGTTGAGTGATATACGTTAGCAATACAGGAGCCGCAACCGTATCTATACAGCCATATTGATTGGTGAGTATTGCATTATACAAACCTTGCTGTAATGTTACTATGCTGTCGGTAACCGCTCCCGGAATGGGTATTCTGTTAATGGTCCATTGATACCTGAGTGTGTCGGTAGCAAAGGAACTTATAAATAAAGTGTCTTGAATATTGTTACAGATGTAAGCACCATGCAAAGAAGTAATAAACCCTACAGGTAACGGGTTTACTTTTTGCACAAACACGCTGGTGTCTTTATTATTAAAACAGGCTAAATCTCTAACACTTGTAATCTTCACCGTTCTGGAAGGTATACCGGGTACAGCAGGCACTACCCATTTATAAGGTGATGTTGTTATACCTGTTTGTGTGCCCGCGATGGTATCATTCAAATAAGTAAAACTCCATGGGCCTATGCCTGTAAAGCTTACTGTTAATGTATCAAATGGATAACGGCAGATAACAGCGTTGCCTGTAATGCTGGCTTTGGGTAAAGCAATTATTCTAACAGTAGCCGTAAAAAGATTGCCCCGACAACCCGTATTATAGGGCAATACAGTATATACAACTGTATCGGTTACACTGGTAAGGTTTGTGAGCGTCTGGCTAACGGCAGTTTGTGGGGTAGAGGCAGCACTGATGCCCAACACCGAAGCCGGTGGCGTAACCGTAGGAATACCCCATGTATAGGTGGTACCTGGCCTTGATGTAACAGGAGTAGCATCGAATGTTGTACCACTGCAAATAAGTGCAGACTGATTAGCAGTAAAAGGTAATGCAACACCCACCGTTTCTGTTATGGTAAAAGAAGGCCCCGGACAACTGCCGGAAAGTGGTGTAATGGTATATACAGCCTGTGCAGCAGTATTCGTTGCATTAACCAGTATCTGTGAGATAGTTGATGAAGGAGTAAGTTGTGCCCTGCCACCCACAATTGCCCCAAAAGGGAAGATTACCGGAGTTGGCCAGGTATACGTTGTATTAGCCGGAACCGGTTTTGGTGAGATAGAAAAAAAACTACCTGTGCAAATGGTATCGATCACATTATTAATCACAGGTACTGGACTTACAGGAACAGCAATGGTAAAAATATTACCCACACAACCCAGGGCGGCAGGTGTAAGAAAATACGTAGCGGTATCTGATATATTATTGGTACTAAGTAAGGTTTGTCCAATCGTTGGTTGACTGATGGGTTGCGCACTTGCACCTGTTAAACTGTTCAAAGGGGTTTGCACAGGTGCGCTCCAGGTATAGGTGGTTCCTGTGGGAACATTCACTGGTGCATAACTGAAAGGAGTGCCACTGCAAACAGCTGTAAGTAACTGGTTGGCTACTACGGGAACAGGGTTCACCGTTACAATTATCGTAAAAGAAGCACCAGCACAACTGCCCGACACAGGCGAAACTGTATAAGTTACTGTTGCCGGATTTAATGTTTGATTATTCAATAACTGGCTGATATTATTTTGCGGATTTACCTGGGCCGTTGCACCCGTAACAGATCCAACAGGATTAATTACAGGAGTACCCCAGGTATATTGCGTACCTGAAGGAACATTAACCGGACTGATGGTAAAAGAAGTATTACTACAAATAGCCACATTTTGGTTGAAAATGCTTGGGGTTGGATTAACGACTACGGTAACGATTTGATTATTAGAGCAACCATTGGCTGTAAGAACATAATTATACAGAACACTCACCGCCACCGCAGAAGTATTAACCAGGAGTTCTGAAGGATTGGCAGTACCATTGCCCGGGCCGTTACTGATGGATTGCAAAACAGGCCTGCTCCAGCTAAAAGCAGTTCCCGCTGTATTTGACTGGTGTGTGTAAGCAAATGTTAAGCCGCTGCAAATGGCCGGTGCATTTAAAGCACTCGTAAGCGATGGTGTGGGATTAATGGTGACCACCACATTTTGATTGTTCACACAACCATTTGGTGTACTAAGGGAATAATTATAAGTTACCGGTATAGAACTAGTCGTTGTGTTGATCAATATTTCATTCGGATTATTGATTCCACTGGCAGCAGAATTACTAATACCCGGTACCACGCCCCTCGTCCAACTAAAGCTGGTACCGGGAGTAACACTTGTTGGGGCATAACTAAAAACCGCATTGCTGCAAACAGGCACAGGTGTCAGCGTGCTGCTTAATACCGTGGGGGGATTTACAGAAACTGGAACCGTTTGTGTATTGGTACATCCATTACCTGTGGTTAAAGTATATGCATAGTAAACAACAACAGGAAGGTTGGTAATATTAGTTAGTGGTTCACTCACACCCCCTGTACCATTTGTAGTTCCCTGGCTGATCGCGGTGCTATAAAACCTTTGCCAGGAATAGCTGGTAGCAGTTGCACTTGTAGGCGTATAAGTAAAATTGGACCCACTGCAGATACCGGAAGGATTGGGATTACCTAATACCGCAGTAGAATTAGCCGTGGTTGTAACATTTACATCAACAAAAAAATTGCCGCCAGAACATCCATTGGTATTAGGTGTAACAGTATACCGCATGGTTTCAATAGTAGCACCATTATTCTTTAGCGCCTGGCCAATATATAACTGGCCCACTGAAACGGCACTGCCGCCCGTAACAGCCGTTCCTGATGTTAGTTGAACAGGTGTAATCCAGGTATACAATGTTCCAAGCGGCACATTGCTGGGAGAGGAAATAAAAGTATTCCCGCTACAGGAAGCATTCACCGTTTGAGTAGGAACATTTGGCACGGGATTTACCACAACACGCACGATCTGCGAACTGGAGGAACAGTTCACTGAATTATTGGTCAAATTAAACACATAACTTACTGGGATTGGCAATAAAGTAGTGTTTACCAATACTTCGTTGATGGTATTATTGTTACCACTGCCCGCTGTATTGCTGATTCCTGCAGCTATCGCCCTTGTCCAGGAAAAAGTATTGGCATTCTGTGAAGTGGCGGAATAGTTAAAAAAAGTGCCGCTGCAAATACCTGCGGGGGTTAATGTACTGCTTAAAAAAGGGATTGGGTTTACTACTACTGAAACATTTTGATTGTTGGTAGCACATCCATTAGCAGTTACTGTATAGTTGTATATAACAGTAACCGGGTTGATGGTTGTATTGAAAAGTACCTCATTGGGGTTACCATTACCTCCTCCCTGTCCGCCAGGATTACTGATACCTGTAACAGCAAGCCTGCTCCATGCAAAAGTAGCACTACCCGTTGCACTTGTAGGTGTATAACTGAAAGCTGCACCACTGCAAATAGAGGGCGGCGTATTACTTGAGCTCAGTACCGGCAAAGGATTTACAGTTACCACTAACTGGAACGTAGTATTGTTTGAAGTTGTTACAACATATGTAGCGGTTGCCTGTGCAGTGGTGGTATTTGTTAAGCTCTGCGATACAGAACTTTGTGCACCTGCTTGTGCAGATCCGCCCGTTATGGCAGCGGCAGAAGGTAAAATAACAGGCGAAGCCCAGGTATAAGTTGTTCCGTTAACTGCACCTGGTTGTATAAAATTAAAGGGGGTACCACTACAGGTAGCGATCTGAAATGACTGTTGCGAGTATCCGCTATAAAAAGAAAAAAAAGCAAGAAGAATACACGTTATTCTAATTACGCAAACATTTTGAAAATGAGATTGGATCTTCACAGCTCTGGCCATAGATAGTGGATATAGGATTTTGGCAAGCAAAAATTAGTAAAAAAACACTGCGATAGACAATAAATTTTATTTAGGGTATTGCACACGCCCTAACATTCCATAGTAAATACAGCCGGTTTCTGATAATAAGATACTTGTGCGGGAAGTAATGTTGCCCCGATAAAACTATTTTTAATCGGTTGGTGGAGTTCATTTGTTTATGATTGAGGACGATACCTGAGATTATGCTCATCAAAGTGTTTCAATTGGTATGCCTTGCGTGTACAAGACATTTGTCAGGCTTTTCGTACTTAGTTCGCACCATTTTCGGGTTTTCTTCGCTTATTCTTCGCTTGTTCTTCGGTACAGGGCCAATAAAACCGGGGTAAAAGCGAAGAAATACCGAAGCAGGTACGAAGTAATACCGAAGCCGAAGTGAAGAATTATCGAAGAACAGCCCTAAGCAGGTGAAATTTATAAGCCACCTGCTTCAGCTAAAAAAGTGCCGGCACAAATCACACAAACCGGTTCAGCATCTGCTGATCAATCCTTTTGGGTTTCCAGGTAAGTTTATCCACCAGTACCCATACACTTTTTGAGCTGATGATCTTTTTTTGGTCCGATACCCGGATGATCTCACAATGCCTGTTCCAGGTTACGGCAGAATGTTCTCCCGTCCATGTCCTTATCAGTAATGTATCATTCAAAAATGCAGAGGCGAGATAGTCTATCTCATGCCGCCTTACCACCCAAAGCAAATGCTCATGCAGTTCAGAGGAGGGCCGGGTGTTCCAGTGTTTATTCGCTATGTCCTGCATGA
>JANXUL010000005.1 GCA_025356235.1 Bacteroidota bacterium | reverse complement strand
GTCAGCAGCAACACGAGCAACAGCACGATCGGCAGCCAAAGCAGCACGACGTTGCCGTAGAAGGCCAGCGCCACCGACAGGACGACCATTGCGAATTTGCCGCGTATTTTTTGATATACTAAATAGCATATATCAGCACATAATACCTGATAATTTATTTAACTAACAGCCAAAGGTATTCACCCGCTATTTTGTTCGTAATATGGCTTCTTCATAAGTTTCAATTAAATTCATCTTTTAACTCGATGAAAAACTAACGGCTGCAGTACCAAAACCATTCTAAACTCTATGAAAAAAATTTACCTTACTTGTATGGCTGTTGCCATTGCTGCTGCCTTAACGGCGCAACCCGCACCAGTACAACGTTCAAATGTAGCAGGCGGAGGAATAACAGTTACCAATAGCGTTAGTACTGCCCCTCAATCAGGCGTTTCTGATGCAAAAAATGCAGCGTATAATATCCCCTTTAATCCTGAGTCAACGATTACCAGCGAACACGAGGTTACCATTAAAGGGAATAAAGTCCCTTATAAAACAACAGCGGGAATGATGCCTGTTTGGGATGAAGAGGGCAAAATACAGGCAGGTGTATTCTTTACCTATTATGAACGGACTGATATAAAAGACCGTGCAGCCAGGCCATTGGTTATTTCATTTAACGGCGGCCCCGGTACACCTTCTGTATGGATGGAACTGGGGTATACCGGCCCGCGCATCCTTACTATTGATGATGAAGGGTATCCCGTACAACCCTACGGTTTAAGAGACAATCCGCATTCCATTTTAGATGTGGCAGATATTGTATATGTAGATCCCGTGAATACGGGTTTTTCAAGGCCCATCAATAAGGATATCCCTGCTACAAGATTTTTTGGGGTAAAGGCCGATGTTAAATATTTAGCCGAATGGATCAACACATTCGTATCAAGAATGAACCGTTGGGCATCCCCCAAATATTTAATTGGTGAAAGCTACGGCACAGGAAGGGTTTCGGGATTGGCACTGGAATTACAAAACGCACACTGGATGTACCTTAATGGCGTAATCCTGGTATCACCTACCACATTGGGTATTGAAAGGGCAGGCCCGGTTGAAGTTGCTTTACACCTGCCTTATTATGCAGCCACCGCCTGGTACCATAAGGCACTTGCAGCAGACCTGCAAATAAAAGACCTTACTGCCATGCTTCCTGAAGTAGAACAGTTCACAGTAAATGAACTGATCCCTGCTATAGCCAAAGGAGGATTTTTAGATGATACCAAACGAAAAGAAATAGCTGTTAAAATGGCCCGCTATTCCGGACTGCCTGAAAAAGTAATCCTTCAGAACAACCTGGATGTTTCGCCCAGCCTTTTCTGGAAAGAATTGCTGCGTGATAAAGGCTTTACAGTTGGCAGACTTGATTCACGGTACAAAGGAATAGACAGGAAAGATGCCGGGGAAAGCCCTGATTTTAATGCGGAACTTACTTCATGGGAACATTCCTTTACTCCTGCTATTAATATTTATTTGAGAGATGAACTGAAATATAAAACTGATCTGCGTTATTATATGTTCGGCCCCGTTAGTCCGTGGGACCGCACGGGTGATAAATCCGGGGAAAACCTTCGACAGGCCATGGCAGAAAACCCTTACCTGCATGTGCTTATCCAGTCTGGTTATTATGATGGTGCCTGTGATTATTTTAATGCCAAATACAGTATGTGGCAGCTTGACCCCAGCGGTAAAATGAAAGACAGGATGAGCTGGGAAGGTTACCGCAGCGGCCACATGATGTACCTGCGCAAACCCGATCTGGAAACAAGCAACCAAAGCCTGCGCGATTTTATCAGGAAAACATTACCCAAGCCGGGCGAGCCTGCAAAGTATTAATGAATTATACTTAAATAAGTGAAAATGATTATCGAAAAGAATGACTGATCATCTTAGCATAAATACTATTCATATGAATAAGTATTGCGCACCAGTATCCAGCTGCCATTAGGCTGTGTGGCATTGTAAGTTGCTACAAGATTATTATCGTTTAAAACCTCAATAAGAAACAGGATGTTCTGCCAGGTGTAACCTGGAAATGCAGCGTTGGCAATAAACTTGCCGGCCTCATTTGGCGAAGGGTAAAGAAGGGGGGTTACCTGGATTATTTTTGTACTGCCATCAAGATTAAAATAAGTCCTTTGATCAGCTAACCTCGGAGTAAGCAGACTGCTGGTAGTATCTACCCATTTTTTATCCGTTTGACCGGCAGGAGCAATAAACCATTCAATCTTTTTAAGTTTCAAACGCTTCCCTTTATTCCATAACAGCGAGGTTAGGGAATCTGCAACATTTAGTGTTAAGGAAGCCTGTTTTCCACTATTTACCGCGAGCGTAAATTTGGAAGCTTGTTTTATCGGCCCGGTATCCAGCACGCCATTGAATGCCACTTTTACACCATTGAAAGTAACAATGGTGAGGTCATTGGTAGCGGTCACAAACCATTTTGCGGTAGAGCCGGAATTGAAAGCAACAAGTGTATCTGAGAGTGTAAAAGATTGAATTTCACCAGATGGCGGGGAGGTAACTACCGGGGGTTGAACTGCGGGTGAATAAGAGTCGGAGTTTTTGGAACAGGCTGATAAGGTAATTATTATCAATAATACAAGAATGCGTAATACATTACCTAAAGAATATACCAAACTATTTGTCTTTTTCATTATCCTGCTTCGTGTTAATTCAAAATAAAAAGCATAACTGATTTTTGGCAGTTTTGTTTTGTAAAACAGATAGGATTTGAATTTTAAATGGGCACACAGGGAAAATAGTGTGTCTAGACTAAAAAATGCAGACAGGGTCTCAAAATCTTTCAGATATACTGTTCCATTAAACCAAACAATATTGTTCAGGAAAGATAAGCTTAGCTCCCGGTGCTATAAGACATTATACTGCTAAAATAGGTATTAGTTTATTAATGGGACTGTTAAAAGCCCGGTTTATGTAATCCGGCAGCAAAAGTTATAGGGCCTGGCGAGGATTTCAGCCATAAAAGTTCCGGCTGCGCGCCAGATTCGGTTCACTAATGTTGCGGAAATAGGTAAGATGGAACGCATCCTGAAAGCATATATTTATGAAGCGGTTGAAGTGGAAAAAGCCGGTTTGAAAGTGAATCTTAAAAAGACTACAGCATTCATTATTCCCGAAGAATTTCAAAAGAAATTAAATGAAATCCCTGCCTTGAAAACTGCTTTTAAAGCATTGACGCCGGGGCGGCAAAGAGGATACATGCTCTATTTTTCTGCACCCAAACAATCCAAAACCCGGGAATCAAGGGTTGAAAAATGTATGCAGCAAATTCTCAAGGGAAAAGGATTAAATGATAGGTAAGTTTACTTTCGTAAATAAAAAATAAACTTAATGGGTAAAAAGTTTACAAATTGTATCTAAGGCAAATTATCTTTTTTAATAGCCGGAACCGCTGCTTATTGCAAATATAAAGAGGAAGTTAAGTACAAAAATTCTACGATGTTTGCCGGGCCGCACAAAAATAAAATTGAATTTCAAATCCTTATTATAATTCAGTTTGCCCTACTTGCACAAAGCCATTAGCTGCCTTATAATATTGCATAACCAAGTGTTTCAATTTCTTCGATGCTTTTCGTTAAATAAGTTTTTCCGTTTGTTAGTACATATAAATTGTCACAAATTTGTGTGATGTGTCTATACATATGATCCGTTATTAGAAGGCCTTTATTTATTTTTTCATCTAAAAGCAAATCTTTGACTTTTTCTATTTGAATTGGATTTAAATGCGTAAACGGTTCATCCAGCATTGCAAACCGGGATTTTGATTTTACGATGATATACAATTCAACTAATCTATGTTCGCCCCCAGACAAATTATTTATGGATGATTTATATCTTGCTTTAAATTCAGGAAAGCGACTCTCAAAAGATGAATAGTCTAACTCAAAATCTTGGAATATTCTCTTAAGGGTAAGTACTTTAGGGATGAAATTAAATTGCGGAAGATAAAGTAATAAGTCCGGTCGTTTAAATGCTTCATATTGTGAAGTATTGTCAAAGCGAACAGATCTTTCACATTTTAATTTCCCATAAATAATTTGCATCAGACAGGATTTACCTTGCCCATTTCTGCCTAATAGACCTGTTATTTTCCCTGTCTCACATTTCAAGTATATGTCAGACAATATTCTTCGGTCATCAAATTGCAGTTGAATACTGTCTGCCTCCAGTGTATGAGTCATTTTAATTGATAGGTCTGAATAAGGAGAAAGATAAATAAAGTCAAGTCAAAGATGAGTGTAGTCGTCCACAATAAAGCCTTAGAAATTCCTAAATTTTGATAATAATAGTATTCTTTACTCTTGTAGGCGTTAATGAAATAAAATAGTAAGCTCAAGGTTGCTATTTTGAACCAGAATATTTCAAAAAAAAGATGAAACCCATATTTCCAAAATAGGCTCAAGCAACATGCAGTAATAACTGAAGAGGTCAACAAAAAGCTTTTATAAAAGAGCCAAATCAGTTTTATTTTTTTGATAAGTTGCATATTAATGGCAGCTAATGTTGAAGCATTGGCGATGTGACGGTATTCTGTGTTCTGTCTGCCCGGTGCCGCTGCTGATTAAAGTTACTAAAGTTCATTGTTTGTTCTACCGCTTGGTGTTTTTCATCTGCCGAACTAAAGCCGATTAGCGAAAAAAAAGTTGAGATTATATTCGTCGCCCCGCCATATTGCCAAGCAATGTTGTGGGTAGTTTTTGGTCTAACAAAGTATTTATTTCTAA
>JANXUL010000001.1 GCA_025356235.1 Bacteroidota bacterium | reverse complement strand
TAACAGACCGAAAAAAAACAGAAGATTTTCTCAGGAACAGCGAAATGCGATTTCGGTCTTTGATTGAGAAGGGCAGTGAGATCATCGCATTGCATGATCGCGAAGGTAAAATTCTTTACATGAGCCCCTCTATTCAACATGCACTGGGATACGAACCGGAAAAAAGAATAGGGGAAATTGCTTTTGAATTTATTCATCCTGACGACAGGCCACGGATGAAAACCATACTGGCTCAATTAATAGAAAATCCGGGAGGTTCAGCTAAGGCACAATGGCGGCACCAGCATGCTAACGGTAGCTGGCATTGGATGGAAGGTGTGGCTACTAACCTGTTGAACGATCCTTGGGTAAATGCCGTAGTGCATAATTTCAGGGATATTACTACACAAAAAGATGCGGAGAATAAAATTATCCTGGAAAAAGAATTGTCGGAATCCATCATTAACAGCTTACCAGGTATTTTCTATCTGTTTGATGAAACGGGTAAATTTCTCCGCTGGAACCGGAACTTCGAGAAAATATCAGGGTACAGTGCTGAAGAAGTTAGCAGGATGCATCCACTTGATTTTTTCGATGTAAACGAAAAGAGATTACAAAAGAATAAAATCGATGAGGTTTTTAGCACCGGCGCTTCTGAAATAGAAGCCCATTTTTTTACAAAAAAAGGGGAGAACCTCCCTTATCTCTTTACTGGACGTACTGGCGAGTTTGAAAATAAGCTATGCCTGATAGGAATGGGGGTTGATATTTCTGACCGTAAAGAAGCGGAAAATAAAATAAAACATGGTGAAGAGAAGAGAAGGCTGATTATGAATGCAGCGCTTGACGCTATCATTTGTATTGATACAAAAGGATGCATAACCTTCTGGAACCCGCAGGCAGAAATAATATTCGGTTGGAAAGTAGCAGAAGTGAACGGGCGTAAATTATCTGAGATTATTATCCCTGAACTTTATCGTAACCGGCATGACAAAGGCATGGATAATTATTTAAAAACAGGTAAGGGTCCGGTTATAAATGTATTGCTTGAATTGAGCGCGATTAACAGGGAAGGCAAAGAATTCCCTATTGAACTAACTGTGTTGCCCATAAAACAGTATGGGGAGGAATTCTTTTGTGCGTTTATCCGCGATATTACCACAAGAAAAAAAGGGGAAGATGCCATCCGAACCAGTAATGAAAGGTACCATCTGGTAGCCAAAGCTACCAATGACTCTATTTGGGATTGGGATCTGCTTAGCAATCAGGTAACCAGGGATGGTAAAAAATTAGAAACGCTTTTTGGATATGAAGGGTGGGATGCCACACAGGTTGATTATTTCTGGAATAAAATGGCGCATCCGGAAGATTGGGAAAAAGTTACCCTGCGCAGGAATACAATTTTGGAAAATAAGACAGAAAATTACTGGGAAGATGAATACCGTTTTTTAAGATCCAACGGAGAATATGCCTATATACATGATAAAGGGTACATCATTCGAAATGAAGCGGGTAAAGCGATACGTATGATTGGTGCCTCCCAGGACATTACTGAACGTAGAAAGGCAGAGGAAGAATTAAAAGAGAAGAATATTGAACTGAAACGTTTATCGGCCTATCTGCAAAGCGTGAGGGAGGAAGAACGTAAACACCTGGCCAGGGAAGTACATGATGAATTGGGCCAGCTCGCTTCTGCCTTAAAAATTGATATTGACTGGTTGAATATCAAGGTTTTGACATTGGAAGATGCTGCTAAAAAAAGGATTGCCCATGCCAATAAAACTATCGAAATACTCATAGCATCCGTTCGTCAGATAGCCTCCGCCTTACGGCCCAGCATATTGGATGATTTTGGGTTAAATGCAGCTTTGCACTGGCAATGCGCCGAGTTTCAGAACCTGAATGGTATTCAGTGTACCTTTATCCCGGGTTTTGATGATGGGGGATTATCCGTTGGCCTGAAAACCGAGCTTTTCCGGATTGCCCAGGAATCATTAACGAATGTTATGCGCCATGCCAAAGCCAATAAAGTTTCGGTTAGAACCAAGGAAAATAGTGAATGTCTTTACCTTTATATAACAGATAATGGACAGGGATTTAATGTAGAGCAGAGCAAAACTACGCTGGGCCTGATAGGCTTGAGGGAACGTGCAGTTTCATTGGGGGGGGAATTAGAAATTGAAAGTCAAATAGGAAAAGGGACAACTATTTCTGCTATCGTACCAAAAAAATAACACCATGAAAATTTTAATCGCGGATGACCACACAAT
>JANXUL010000277.1 GCA_025356235.1 Bacteroidota bacterium | reverse complement strand
TAATCACCCGCAATTTGGCAAGATCGAAATAGGTGGATTTAAAAAGAATTTTGGAAGGGCGCACCCAGGCTTTTTATTAGAGTCTGATGCGCACAGAAATATGGCATTCAGTATTTATCATTCCTATTCAACACCCAAACTGGAAGTGCAGGAAATAAAAGAAAAAGATCTGGGCGATGGATTAAAGGAAGTAACCGCGATCATCGCCAATCAACGCATGATGCCTACACACAGTAGCCAGGATGCCAAGAATAAGATAGAGCGGCCGGATTATATCAGTCTTACCACAACAGGCAAGATCCTTGCGGGTATGCGTGTTGAGAGTGCAGATATGAATCTGACAACGGAACAAAAAAATAACCCGCAAACCATTGAGGTGCCTAATATTCCTGGCGTTGGTGCAGTAACGGTAAAATGGATCGTACAGGGTGGGGGGAAGTATACTGTTACGGTGGATAGTAAGAAAGGAGGAGTGGCGACTTCTACAAAGTAATTAGTAATTGATAATTAGGAATTGTTAATCCGTAATTTAAAAAGTCAAAGGTTAGATCCTTTGACTTTTTTAATTATCCAATCAGCTATAAAATTTATTGGTCAGGCGACCAACAAAGGCGATAATTATTAATTACTTCAGCAATGCCAAAGCTTCAGCGATCCTCGCCCAGGCTCTTTCAATATTCGTCATGCTATTCGCAAAAGAGAATCTTACACATTTTGGCTCCCCAAATGCATCACCCATTACAGATGAAACATGCGCGGTATTTAATAAATACATGCTGAAATCAGCCGCATTTTTAATTGTTTCAGTGCCATTCGATTTCCCATAATAATAGCTTACATCCGGGAACACATAAAATGCACCTTCGGGTTCAAAGCAGGTGAAACCTGGGATGGCTTTTACAAGGGCTAATGTTTTTTCTCTTCTGCGAGTAAACTCTGCAGCCATTTCCTTCGATGGACGAAGATCGCCTGTTAAAGCGGCTACCGCTGCTTTTTGGGTAATGGAACTTGCTCCGCTGGTGAACTGTCCCTGTAATTTTTCACAGGCTTTCGCAATGGTAGTATTGGCAGCTATATACCCCAAACGCCAGCCAGTCATTGCAAACCCTTTGCTCAACCCGTTAATCAATACTACGCGGTCTTTCAAATCAGCAAACTGGGCAATGCTTTCATGCTTACCAACAAAATTAATGTACTCATATATTTCGTCAGCCAGGATGATGATGTTTGGATGTTTTCTGAACACTACAGCCAATGCTTCCAGCTCTGCTTTACTATACACCGCACCCGATGGGTTGCAGGGTGATGAGAACATAAACACTTTAGACTTAGGCGTAATAGCTGCTTCTACCTGTTGAGGCGTTGGTTTAAAACTGTTTTCAACGGAGGTTCTTATCTCAACCACTTTACCACGGGCAATTTTTACCAATTCAGAATACGTAACCCAATAGGGGGTGGGTATGATCACTTCTTCGCCTTCATCTACCAGGGCAAGAATAGCATTGGCTAAACTTTGTTTAGCCCCTGTTGAGGTAACAATATTTTCAGGTGTATAGTCAAGGTTATTATCACGTTTTAATTTGGTACATACAGCTTCGCGCAGGTCTAAAAACCCTGATACCGGTGTGTAGTGGCTCCAGTTATCATTGATGGCTTTAATAGCGGCATCTTTAATATGCTGGGGGGTATCAAAATCGGGTTCGCCTAAACTCAGATCAATCACATCTACCCCCTTAGCCCGTAATTCGCGGCCAAGTTTGGCCATTTTCAGTGTTTCAGGTTCAGCAAACCTGTCTAATAAAGAAGAAAGTTGCATAGAAAAATTACATTAATAAAATTTGATACATATCTATTTTGCGGCCGAAAGTTCGGAAAAACTATCCAAACGCTTGTAAGTTTTAAAGAATTAAAGGGGCTTTTGTTCCCTTTGTTGAACTCTCCTTAAAGCTTTTGTAACTTTACAGTATGCCACATGAATCTATTTCTGTTTTTGATATGTTTAAAATTGGGGTGGGTCCTTCCAGTTCACATACATTAGGTCCATGGCGGGCGGCTTTGCGTTGTATTGATACGATCAAACAGAAAACCGGTCTTGCGCAGGTAAGTTCCGTAACCGTTTTATTATATGGATCCTTGGCAAAAACAGGAAAAGGGCATGGAACAGATATCGCCGTAATCCTGGGCTTATGTGGCGAAGACCCGGTAACGATTGATGTGAATGCCATCACACCTAAAATCAACAAGATTAATGCTGATAAGAAATTGCAGCTAGGCAATGAAGCATGGATTGATTTTGATGTGTCCGAAAAAGTACAGTTTCTTCATAATGAATTATTGCCCTTTCATCCTAACGGACTTTCTTTTCTGGTACAATTACGAAACGGCGAAAGCTGGAGCGAAACTTTTTTCTCAGTTGGTGGCGGCTTTGTGGTAAAAGAGGGGGAAGCCAATGGCGGTAAAGCAGTTGTAGACCTTCCTTTCCCTATAAATACTGCTGATGATCTGTTGCATTGGTGTATGAAAGGCATGGCCATTCATGAAGTGGTAATGGAAAATGAATCGGCGTGGCGTTCTGAAGCCGATACCAGGAAAGGGGTACTGCAAATCTGGAACAGTATTAAAGAATGCACTTATCGTGGCTGTCATGCACAAGGCGAATTACCCGGTGGTTTACAAGTACGGCGCAGGGCATTTGACCTGAATAAAAGGCTGATTAACGAACAGCCTTATTCGGATTATGAAAGCTGGATCCAGTGCATTAAAAAAGGTGGAAACGATTTCAAATACACACTCGATTGGGTAAGTTGTTTTGCACTGGCCGTGAATGAAGAAAACGCATCATTCGGCAGGGTAGTAACCGCACCTACCAATGGGGCGGCAGGCGTAATACCTGCTGTATTGCAATATTTCATCGCTTTTTGTGATGGCTATACTGATGAGAAAATAATCCGTTTTTTACTAACAGCTTCCGAAATAGGCAGCATCTTTAAAAAAGGAGCTACCATTTCAGCAGCGATGGGTGGTTGCCAGGCAGAGATCGGGGTATCATCAGCCATGGCCGCTGCCGCCCTCACAGAAGCATTGGGCGGCACACAACGCCAATCATTAATGGCAGCTGAAATTGCGATGGAACATCATTTGGGTTTGACATGCGACCCAATAGGCGGACTTGTACAGATACCCTGTATAGAACGTAATACAATGGGTGCCATCAAAGCCATTACTGCATCGCAACTTGCCTTACAAAGCTCACCGGATTATGCGATTGTGAGCCTGGATAAAGTGATTAAAACCATGTGGGATACTGCGTTGGATATGAGCAGCAAATATAAAGAGACAGCCGATGGTGGATTGGCCATTCATATACCGATCAGCCTGCCGGAATGTTAGTGGATATTTTGAATGTTGAACTATATATGTTGAATAGGGCTCTCCATTTAAAATCCTACATCAAACATTTAAAATAAAAAATGGCTATGGTTAAAAAACAAGTCGTGATACTCGGAGCAGGTTTTGCCGGATTACAATTAGCAAGAAGGATCAGGAGCAGCGATTATGAGATTACATTGATTGATCAATATAATTTTCACCAGTTCCAGCCATTGCTTTACCAGGTAGCTACGGCGCGGTTAGAACCCAGTTCTATTTCATTTCCTTTGCGGAAAGTATTTCAGAAAAAACATAACGTACACGTTAGATTGGCTAAAATAAAACAGGTGGAAACGGCTTCCAAAAAAGTGATAACGGATGCAGGTGATTTTTCCTATGATTATTTAGTGATTGCTACAGGCTGTACCACCAACTATTTCGGGAACACAAATATTGCGCAGTTTGCATTTCCCATGAAATCAACTACGGAAGCCATTACCCTGCGTAACCGTATCCTGTTGAATTTTGAAGATGCATTATCAGCAACAGAGTCCGAATTGCCGGCAATCATGAATATTGTAGTAGTGGGCGGCGGCCCAACAGGTGTGGAGCTTTCCGGTTCACTCGCAGAGTTGAAACAAAATATCCTTCCCAAAGATTATCCTGATATGGATTTTTCAAAACTAACTGTTTATCTCCTGGAGGCGGGCTCGGCTACACTGGGTGTAATGAGCAAAGCTTCGCAACAAAAATCGCAGGAATACCTCGAAGCCATGGGCGTGCATGTGAGATTAAACGCACATGTAAAGGACTACGATGGAAAAACCGTAACCCTGGATGATGGCAGCACCATACCAACCAATACACTTATCTGGGCAGCCGGTGTAACAGGTAATGTACCTACTGGCATTGATAAAGAAAAACTCGTCAGGGGTAACCGGATAAAAGTAGATGCATATAACCTGATGGATGGATCTGACAATATTTTCGCAATAGGCGATATCGCTTATATGGAATCCAGCTCCTTTCCAAAAGGTCACCCACAATTAGCAAATGTGGCAATTGCACAGGCAAAAAATACAGCTGAAAATTTAGGGAACCTGTTACTTGGTAAACCACTTAAAATATTTACCTATAAAAACCCGGGAACCATGGCTACCGTTGGCAAAAGAAAAGCGGTTGTTGACCTGCCTTTTATGAGTTTTCAGGGAAGATTAGCGTGGTTTGTATGGATGTTCCTTCACCTTATGCTGATATTAAGTGTAAAAAATAAGCTGATCATTTTCATCAACTGGGCGGTTAGCTATTTTACAAATGATACTACTTTGCGATTGATATTATTGCCAACAAAACGGCGTGAATAAAGGAATGGAATATCGAACAGGGAATATTGAATGTTGAATTGAAGCGAAGGTCACCTAACTATTCAGCAAATAACATACCTATATCATAACGTAATTACATACCCAAGCGGATCTTTCAGGTTCTCTACGAAAAAAGTATAGTCTATCCATGCAAAACCTTTATCGGCCCATTGGATGCTCCATGAATTGATTACACGGAATGCCTTTCTTTTTTCATCATACCCACAAATAACAAGTGCATGGCCTTTCGCATCGCCTGTTCGCTGTTTCCAGATAAAAGGTGCCTTTAGTTTACAAAGCCCATTATCTGAATTGGTTGAAAAGATAACCGGCATTTTATGAGATAACTGTTCTTTGATCAAAGCAAGATTGGTGAGGTCTACAATGAGCCAGTCCTTGATTTTAAACGGTTCAGCTTTCTTTCGCTGCAGGCTATCTGGTTGCAGGAGGCATTCGTTGGGATTATAAGGCATATCCTTCAGCGAACTGGCCCCTTGTGTTTGTAACAGGTAAAGATTATCGGTAATAGAGGTACAGCCACAATTACCCTTTGTAATCTGGTTATAAGTAAACTTAGGGCTCAATAAACTGCTGTCTGAATAAGGCTTTCCGCCTGAAATATGTGCCTTGTAACTGCCTGCCGCATATACAGTGGCCCAGGCAGAACAACTACCTTGTGTTTGCTGGTCACCCGGCACCGGCATGTCAAGTTGTAAAGAGTCCACCAAAGCGTCTTTTCCTGAATACCGCACAGAATCATGAAATGGGATGGAGATCCCGAGAGAACTTCCGGCACAATACCCATTTTGAAAAGGGTAATCAGCGGACAAACTGTCAATAATCGTATTTGTTTGTGGTGAAGGACAATCTTCGCAAGAAAGCTCTCGCCGGCAGGCATTAAGCATAAACAGCAATACCCCCAGAGTTAGTAGATGCAGCAGTTTCATACTTGCTATTTTAGTTTAGCAAGTAATAAATACCTATAATTGGATATACGTTGCCCAGTGAAGATAATAAACAGGGAATTTATCTGTGTATGTCAAGGAATTCTTCCAGCGATTAATTCAAGCTGGGATCAGCTTCCAATGCAGTATCTGAATAATCCTTAATCTCATTATAAAGCGTACCTCTTTCAACCGGTTGTCTTTTTACCTGCCGGATAAGCGTTACCAGGTCCGCCGTGCTCATGGTAGGGGTTTGTTCTTCACTGCCTGCCATGGCGTATATTTTGGTTGAGTCGTCAATGGTTCCGTCAATATCATTCACCCCAAAAGAAAGCGATAGTTGTGCATTTTTTCTACCCAGCATAGGCCAGTAAGCCTTGATGTGTGGAAAATTATCCAAGTACAGCCTTGCCACTGCATACATTTTCATGTCTTCAATCACAGTGGATTCTGTTACATAACTCATATCATTATCCTTGTTACGAAATTTGAGTGGGATGAATGTATTAAAGCCACCCGTTTCATCCTGCAATTGCCGCAACCTGTCCATGTGGTCTATGCGGTGTTTGAATGCTTCAATATGTCCGTATAGCATGGTTGCATTGCTGAGCATGCCTAATGCATGGGCTGCTTTATGAATATGCAGCCATCCTTCAGCATCTACTTTGTCATCACATATTTGCTTACGGATATCAGGATGAAAAATTTCTGCACCACCACCGGGTAATGAATCCAGTCCTGCTTCATGTGCCAGGCGCATGCCTTCTTCCACACTTACCTTCGCTTTTTTAAACATGTAATCCAGTTCAACCGGCGTAAAAGCTTTGATATGCAGGTCGGGACGATGTGCTTTGATGGCTTGCAGCAGCTCAATAAAGAAAGCCATATTCATTTTTGGATGAACGCCACCTACAATATGTACCTCTGTAACGGGTTTACCGTCGTAGCTTTTTACAATGTGCATCATCTGGTCAATGCTCAATTCCCAACCTTCTTCGCGGTTGGCATACAAGCGGGAGTAAGAACAGAATTTACAGGAGAATACACATACATTGGTTGGCTCTATATGAAAATTGCGGTTGAAATAGGTTTTATCACCATGCTTTTGCTCCCGAACCCAATTAGCCAGGGCCCCGAGCCATGAGAGTGAGCCTTTTTCAAATAAAGTCACCCCATCCTCAAAAGATATCCGCTCTTTGCGAAGTATTTTTTCACCTATTTGTTTGAGTTGGATATCAGCAGTGTTAGCAACAATACTAAACGGATCAGAAACAGCGGGAATCATAGTCACTTTATTTGAAAAGCAAAATTAATTAGTAATTCGTAATCCGAAATTAATAATTGTTGACTTATCATTATTGGGCTCCCCTTTTGAATCTGCTATTTCTCCGTTCTACAAATATTATTACTTGTTATGAATGCTTCACCAATTCGGTTTCATTCGGATCATGTTTGTACCTGAATACCAGCGGAAAAACAATCCCTAATACCAATGCATAAGCACCAAACGTAAACCAGATACTTTGCCAGTCTTTTACCCCGTTTGCCGTAAAATGATCCACCACCCAGCCACTGAGCGTTCCGCCGAGGTAAGCACCAATACCATTTGTCATCAACATAAATAAACCTTGTGCACTGGCCCTTATTTTAATATCGGCCTCTTTTTCTACAAATAAAGAACCGGAAATATTGAAAAAATCAAAAGCCATTCCATAAATGATCATGGAAAGGATCAACAGGTATAAGCCATGACCGGGATCGCCGATGCCAAAAAGACCGAAGCGTAAAACCCAGGCAAAAATGCTCATCAGCATTACATTCTTAATACCAAACCTGCGTAAGAAAAAAGGAATGGTAAGAATGAATAGCGTTTCTGATATCTGGGAAATAGACAGTAACAGGTTGGGGTGTTTTACCCCAAATGAATCTGCATAACTGGTTTTGAAATCATCAAGGAAAGCACCTCCGAATGCATTGGTGATTTGCAAAGCCGCCCCCAGCAACATGGCGAATACAAAGAAGATGATCATCTTCTTTCTTTTAAATAAAACAAAAGCATCGAGGCCCATTGCAGAAACCAGGCTCCGCTTGGCATCTATCTTTATCCTTGTGCAGGCAGGCATGGTAAAAGAATAAATACCTAATAATAAACCGGCCGCGGCACTCACATATAATTGAAGCGGGCTCTTGGTCCAGCCGAACATATCCACCATCCACATGGCACAAATAAAACCGATAGTACCCCATACGCGAATGGGTGGGAAGTCTTTAACAATATCAAATCCTTTCTTTTCCAACACGATATAGGAGACCGTATTGTTCAACGCGATGGTTGGCATAAAGAACATTGAGTTGAGTAGCATGATCAGATAAAATGTGCGGTAATCGGTTACCGTTGATGCCCAGAGAAGCAGGCCAGCCCCAACAATATGGCAAAGGCCCAATACTTTTTCAGCATTAACCCACCTGTCGGCCACAATACCTAACAATGCCGGCATAAACAAAGATGCGATACCCATGGTTGCATAAACGGCACCGACTTCTCCACCTGTAAAATGCAGGGTTACAATCATATAACCACCTAATGAAATCAACCATGCGCCCCAAACGAAAAACTCTAAGAAGTTCATCAGCATTAGTCGGGACTTGATGTTCATAGCGGTAAATTTTAGTGAGTAAATTAATCGGGTAAGATAATCAATAAAAATAAAG
>JANXUL010000271.1 GCA_025356235.1 Bacteroidota bacterium | reverse complement strand
TGAAGGGAGGTAACAAAACTAACAGGGACAAAGCTGAATAAAGAACCGGACGTACAGGTGAGTGACACAAGTAAAGCTGAATAAAGAACCAAAGCAGGCTTCCTAAATAACGATTGAGACTATGGCAGATGAAAAGAATTTATTTGAATATAACGAAGAATCTATCAAATCGCTTGACTGGAAGGAGCATATCCGGCTTCGCCCGGGTATGTATATTGGGAAACTTGGCGATGGATCGGCACCCGATGATGGTATCTATGTATTAATAAAGGAAGTGATTGATAACTGCATTGATGAATACACCATGGGCCATGGTAAACAGGTAGAACTAACCATTGATGGTAAAGTAGTTACTGTTCGCGATTATGGTCGTGGTATTCCGTTGGGTAAAGTGGTGGACGTGGTGAGCAAAATTAATACAGGCGCCAAATACGATAGTAAAGCGTTTCAAAAAAGTGTGGGATTAAACGGGGTGGGTACCAAAGCGGTGAACGCATTGAGTCAATATTTTAAAGTAACTGCTTTCAGGGAAGGAAAAGAAAAGACCGCAGAATTTGAAAAAGGTTTTTTGATAAAAGAATACAAAGAAGTCAAAACCGATGAGCCCAATGGAACCCTGGTTGTATTTACTCCAGACGATACCATTTTCCGGAATTTTCATTACATACATGAATACTTAGACAACCAGTTATGGAATTACTGTTACCTGAATGCAGGACTGGCCATGCATTTTAATGGTAAGAAGTATGTGAGTAAAAATGGGTTGCTTGATCTTTTACAACGCAAGACCAACCCTGATGAACTGCGTTACCCCATTATTCATTTGAAGGGTGATGATATTGAGGTAGCCTTATCGCACAATAATGATTATGGTGAGGATATTTTTTCTTTCGTGAATGGCCAATACACAACACAGGGAGGTACGCACCAGCAGGCATTTAGGGAAGCATATGTAAAAACGATCCGTGATTTTTATAAGAAAGATTATGAAGCATCGGATATACGTACCAGTATTGTAGCCGCTGTTTCAGTAAGGGTGCAGGAGCCGGTATTTGAAAGCCAGACAAAAACCAAACTGGGCTCTCAAAACGTGAGCGAAGGCGGGCCAAGCATGAAAAATTTTGTGCAAGATTTCCTGTCCAAGGAGCTGGATAATTTCTTACACCGTAATCCTGCAGTAGCTGATGCATTAAAAAAACGCATCGAACAAAATGAAAGGGAACGCAAAGAACTGGCAGGCATTAAAAAATTAGCCAATGAACGCGCCAAAAAAGCAAACCTGCATAATAAAAAACTGCGCGATTGCCGGATTCACCTGAACGATGAGGCACCCGCTAAAAACAAAGGCGAGTTTATTGTCTTGCAGAATAATGCTACCATTTTTATTACGGAAGGGGATAGTGCCAGTGGCAGTATTACCAAATCGCGAAATGTGGATTCACAGGCTGTTTTCAGCCTGCGTGGTAAGCCGCTGAACTGTTTTGGGCTAACCAAAAAAGTAGTGTATGAAAATGAAGAATTTAATTTACTGCAACATGCTTTGAATATTGAAGACGGATTGGAAGGGTTGCGATATAATAATATTGTGATTGCAACTGATGCAGATGTGGATGGGATGCACATACGGTTATTAATGATGACTTTTTTTCTGAATTTCTTTCCCGACCTGGTAAAACGCGGGCATGTATATATTCTGGAAACCCCTTTATTTAGAGTACGCAACAAGCAGGAAACAATTTATTGTTATGATGAAACGGAGAAACAGGCTGCTGTGAAAAAACTCGGTAACAAACCAGAGATTACTCGGTTTAAAGGACTGGGTGAAATTTCGCCTGAAGAATTTGGGCGTTTTATCGGGCAGGATATACGTTTGCAACCCGTGATATTAGAGCAGGGCGATCATATACAAAATCTTTTGGAATATTATATGGGCAAGAATACAATGGAGCGGCAGGAATTTATTATCAATAATTTGAAAGTGGAACTGGATCTGATAGAGAGTTGAGGACTCATTTGTAATTACGAATTATTAATTACGAATTACGATTGTATGCTTACCGCTAAATAGTTTATGACAAATAATAAATTTGTAATTATTAAATCTTAATTCGTAATTGAAAATGATTCATATTGTTTTTGAACAATCAAACGTAGATGCTTTACACAAAGCAATAGGACTGGACGAAAGTTTGCAGGGTGATATTATAGAAATTAAAGACGACTTTGCAGTTGGGCCACTGGATGGTATTTATGAAACGGAAGGTTACCAGCAAAGACGTGACTGGTGGAAAACCTTATTGGAATTTTCGCCTTATACAGAACAACTGAATATTGTAGATGATAAGCTGACAATTCATAACCTGTTAAAACGTCTGGATGAGGATACGGAAGAGTTTGTATGGATATGGATGGGACAGAATGTACATGATGTTTGCGGTTATTATTGGCTGATGAGTCAGTTAAAAGAATACCAGGGCCGCATTCATGTATTATACCTGAATAACCTTCCTTTTATTAATGAAAAAGGCAATATTTTTTATCCTACCAGCCTGTTTGAAATTCAGCCGAAAGAATTTCTAAAAGCAAAGAAACTTGCCCGGCCCATTACTTTAAGTGAATTTGAAGTAGATCCGGATGAATGGAAAAAGCAATGCACAGAGAATGCGCTGGTACGTTTTCTGGAAGGTGGAAAAAAAATCATAGGTAAGGAAGTAAGTTTTTATGATAAAGATATCCTGAGTAATGTAACTGGTGCGCCGCAAAAAATAACCAAACTGATCAGTACAACACTGAATAAAATGAAAGTGAAAACGGGTGATGTATTTCTTGTGTGGCGGATAAGGGAATTGCTCTCTGAAGGAAAACTGGAAGTATCGGGCGACTGGACAAAAGGCTGGAAGGAACTGAACGTTAAATATCCAGGAGGCAGCGGTGAAGTTGCAGATGCACCTGAAATTGAAGGATAAATGTTGCAGGTACAATCCATACACCATATAGCTATTCTTACAAGCTCTGAATTGTATGAGGAATCTAAACGGTTCTATACAGATATTTTAGGCTTTACGGTAGTAGCCGAAGTTTTTAGGGAGCAGCGAAATTCCTATAAATTAGACATGGCCTTGAATGACGGTACTTATCAGCTAGAACTTTTTTCTTTTCCCGATTACAGAGAAAGGGCTTCGTTTCCGGAGGCAAAGGGGTTGCGGCATTTGGCATTTGCTGTAAAAGATGTAGCTGCGGGGCTGGCATGGCTGCGATCGAAAAAAGTAAAGGTGGAAGAATTGAGAATAGATGAATTTACAGGCAAGCAGTTTTTATTTTTTTATGATCCGAACGGGCAACCGCTTGAATTGTACCAGATCTAATTTATAAATAATGGTAGAAATAAAACCCATATCAAAAATTGCAGAAGACGAGCGCGGTGCTACACATTATTTTGATACAGAGCGTACGGGCCAGTTTATTATCGCTTATCGGAAAGCAGGTAGTGCCAGCGGACGTCATTATCATAAGGGCACCGCTAAAAATAAAAATCCCGAACAGGTGATCATCATGAGCGGTGAGGCAACGGTGAACTGGTTTGATGTAAGGGGTACCGATAAAGGATCCTGTAAAGTTACGGCACCTGCCATGGTAATTGTTCAGCCATGGGCCTGGCATGAAGTAATTGCAGATACAGATATTATAGTATTTGAACTGAATGCACTGGAAGATGGAAAAGATGATACCTATCGGTTGGATAAATAAAGGTAAAAAGCTTGCAGTCAAAAACGGTAGAGCAGTCGTTTAGCAAAGAAGCAAATACAATACTTTTTATTACTTATATAAATAAACTAAAACTTATTCCTCACAAAGAGGGTAGAACATTTATCGCATGGCGAAAGAAAAACAAGAGAACAGGGCGTTTGAAAATGAAAGCGGCGTAGGGGGGCAATACAAAAATTGGTTCCTCGAATATGCGTCGTATGTGATATTAGAGCGGGCAGTACCGGCGATTGAAGATGGGCTGAAGCCAGTACAACGCCGTATCCTTCATGCCATGAAGGAAATGGATGATGGCAGGTTTAATAAAGTAGCCAATATCATCGGGCAAAGTATGCAATACCATCCGCATGGCGATGCGAGTATTGGAGATGCGTTGGTAAACCTTGGTCAAAAAGACTTATTGATTGAAACACAGGGTAACTGGGGCGATGTAAGAACCGGTGATGAAGCCGCTGCATCACGTTACATTGAAGCACGTTTATCAAAGTTTGCTTTAGAAGTGGCCTTTAATGCTAAAACAACTGAATGGCAGCTAAGTTATGATGGCCGGAAGAATGAGCCGGTTACCTTACCTATGAAATTTCCATTATTACTGGCACAGGGTGCGGATGGTATTGCTGTAGGGTTATCAACCAAAATTTTGCCACATAACTTCTGCGAATTAATTGAAGCTTCCATCAAATGTCTGAGGGGAAAAAAGTTTGAATTATATCCCGATTTTCAAACAGGGGGTATGATTGATGTAGCCAATTACAATGATGGAAAACGAGGCGGCAAAGTAAGGGTAAGGGCACGTGTGGAAGAACTGGATAAGAAAACGTTGGTCATTCGTGATGTGCCATATAGCGTTACCACAACCCAGTTAATGGAGAGTATCACCAAGGCCAATGACCAGGGAAAGATCAAAATAAAAAAAGTAATTGATGTTACTGCTGCAGCTGTTGAAATTCAAATAGACCTGGCCCCCGGTATCTCACCTGATATTACCATAGATGCCCTGTACGCGTTTACCGATTGTGAAGTAAGCATATCGCCCAATGCCTGTGTGATTGTTGCTAACAAGCCGCAATTTTTAACAGCACGTGATTTACTTACCGTATCAACTGAGAATACCAAAGCATTATTGAAGAAAGAGCTGGAGATTAAACTGGGCGAACTGGAAGACAAATGGCATTATACATCGTTAGAAAAAATATTCTTCGAAGAAAAGATTTATAAGGAACTAGAGCAGAAGCATGCTACTTGGGATAAAGTGATAGAGGCCATCGATATTGCATTTACACCTTTCAAGAAAAAGTTAAAAAGAATCATTGAACGGGAAGATATTTTAAAGCTTACAGAAAAACCTGTACGCAGAATATACCGACTTGATATCAATGAACTGATTGAACAGATCAAGGGTATTGAAGGAGACATTAAACAGGTGAAATTTGATTTGGATAACCTTACTGATTTTGCTGTCGCATATTTCGAAACACTATTGAAGAAATACGGTAAAGGGAGGGAGCGCAAAACAGAGATCAAAGAGTTTGATACAATACAAGTGAAGCATGTGGCCATCGCCAATACCAAATTATACCTAAACAGGGCCGAAGGGTTTATTGGCACCGGGTTGAAAAAAGATGAGTTCTTGTGTGAATGTTCCGACTATGACGATATCATTGCTTTTACCAAAACCGGCACGATGAAAGTGGTGAAAGTATCTGATAAGGTTTTTATAGGTAAAGACATCATTCATGCAGCCGTATTTGAGAAGAATGATGAGCGCACTACCTATAACATGATTTATCTCGATGGAAAATCCGGCGTTAGTTATGCAAAGCGTTTCAACGTAACCGGCGTAACCCGTGAAAAAGAATATGACCTTACAAGGGGATCTGAAAAGAGCAAAGTACATTATTTTACAGCCAATGCCAATGGCGAAGCTGAGGCGGTAAAGATTGTGTTGAGTCCTAATTGCACTGCCCGCATTAAAGAACTGGATTTCTTTTTTGAAGAATTAGAGATCAAAGGGCGCAGCAGTATGGGTAACCAGGTTACCAAATATCCCATTAAAGCAGTTAAATTTAAAGAAGCAGGCAAGAGTACACTGGCCGGTCGAAAATTATGGTTTGATGATAAATTTGGCCGTTTGAATACCGAAGAAAAGGGCCGGTATCTCGGAAGTTTTGAAGATGAAAAGATCATTGTATTTTATACGGATGGCAGCTATGAATTAACTGATACGGAAAGTACACAACGTTTTGAGCCGGAGAAAATAGCATTGATAGAGAAATTTGTACCAGAAAAAATCATTAGTGCTGTGTACCTGGACAATGATAAACAACAATACAATATCAAACGGTTTAAAATTGAAACTACCACGCTCAAAACACAATTCCTTTTTATAAAGGAAGGTGCAGGTAACCGGTTAGAGGCCGTAACTACTGAGGCAGAACCCATACTGGTTGTACAAACAGGCCGTGGACAGCAGGTAAGAAAAGCAAAATTTAAAGTAGCTAAAATGGTAGAAGTAATGGGTTGGAAAGCAGTAGGGGCGAAACTTACCGATTATAGCAAAACCATTGAAATGGAATGGGAGCAGAAAACCAAAGATGATAATACACAGCCGGAGCTATTTGGGTAATATTTGATTAGCAGTTAGTAAAATCGTGTAATTCATTTATTTTTATTCTTCAATTTCAAAGTGGCACTCTTGCTCAGGTCGCTCGTCAATAATGTCTCGTAACGGATTTTTCCGTCGTACACAATTAATGCGGCGGTATTGGGTGGGATCCTTCCCAG
The DNA here is from genome assembly GCA_025356235.1 of Bacteroidota bacterium. GTDB lineage: Bacteria > Bacteroidota > Bacteroidia > Chitinophagales > Chitinophagaceae > Sediminibacterium. The sequence goes on along the minus strand of JANXUL010000271.1, from coordinate 13,515 downwards.
GTTTTCGGCAAACATACTCAGCTCATTAAATTCCAAAGATGGATCTAATTGTATGGTTAAACGGATTGCTTTATGTGTAAGCATTGTTTTAGGTAAGATTAATTTATTATTCAGGAACAACGAAACCGAATCGTAATCAATTTCCCCATTGTCGTACAGTTCCAGCCGCAGGGAAGAGTTAACGATATCCAATTCCTTGGTAAATATCTTTTCTCTTTTTATAAACGATTCTATCGTTTTTTCTTCTGTGGTAACAGGCAGAGGTAAAGTATCTTTTTGCAATGCTACCGGCTCATCTTTTATAACGAGTGAAGCCGTATCATCCGATTTTTTAAAACGAAAATTTATATCCGGTACTGTATATCGATGATCAGCATCACTAATAAGGCTGCCTGTTAATACTGATTCCAGTTTAGAAGCCTGCAAAACAAAGTTCCCCAACATTTTACAATCAATACTATTCCGAGCAGTGGGCGATCGGTAATACATAATAGAAAAAGGTTGTATGCTTAGTTTATGTGTCAGCTCATCAAAACTTCCATTCAGCAGAACTTTTACCAGGCTATCCTGAAAATAATAATTCAATTCGCCCGATACAATTTTTCCTTTTTGCTTCAATACCATCTCTGATAAATAACCATTGTATTGTTCTGTGGTTTGCAACATACCTATCCCATACCAATGACCATTCACATTTTGGGCTGATACGAAAAGGGTAAGCACTAAAAAAGCCGGTAACAAGATAAGTTTCATCAGTTTACACATACTTGGTGCAAAATATCAAAAGCTTTCATAACAGGATGACGAAAGTTGCTAACATACACTTTGCTCCTTCCGCTGGCAGAGCGATATATGAGTGAACAGAAATGGTTACCTTTGCCATCACATTAATAAAGATTTTAATGACCCCAGTACTCGTAGGACAATACAACACACTAAAAGTAAGCCGCAAAGTAGATTTTGGTTTTTACATGGATGATGGTGCAGAAGGCATCCTTTTACCTAAACGTTTCGCGCCCCGCACATTGCGGATTGGCGATGAACTCAGTGTATTTGTTTACCATGATTCTGATAATCGGTTGATTGCGACTACCCAAAAAGCCAAAGCAACAGTAGGTGAGATCGTGAAAATGAAAGCTATATCCATTACCGGGTTGGGTGCTTTTTTAGATTGGGGACTGATGAAAGATCTTTTCGTGCCTAAATCAAAACAATTGGGTGGCATGCGCGAAGGGGCCGAATACCTGGTAAAATTATATATAGATGAAATGACGGGTAGGGTAGCCGCTACCGAAAAAATAGAATCGCTGTTAAGTAATGAAGCATTAACGGTAAAAGAAAAAGACATTGTTGATCTGCTGGTTTACCGCCAATCTGAACTTGGGTATGTGATGATCATTAACAACCAACACACCGGGATCCTGCATAGCAATGAAGTATTTACTGCTTTACATATTGGCGACAAAATGGAGGGGTTTATAAAAACCATCCGCCCCGATAATAAGATAGATGTAGTACTTGGTAAACCCGGTTTTCAGAAAGTAGAAGATGAAGCTGAAAAAATATTACGGCTTTTACAGGAGAATGATGGTTACCTGCCTTACCATGATAAATCTGATCCACAGGAAATCTATGATTTTTTTGGGATGAGTAAGAAGACATTTAAAATGACCACCGGCGGCCTCTACAAGCAACAAAAGATCGCCTTTACCAAAACGGGGATACAGTTAATTGCGGGGTAATTTTTTAAACACAATAAGAAGTTAGTTATTCTCCCGTATCCTCAAATACACATGCTTGATATTATTCTTCCCGGTTTCTCGCTCATCAATATCAAATTTATTCATGCTTTTTATGAGGGGAAGTAATTTAGTATAGCCGTAATTCCTCGCATCAAAATCAGGTTTCTTTTTCAGGATATTGGTTCCCAGGTTGCCCAGGTAAGCCCAGCCATTCTCGTCTGCCAGGTCGGCAATACTGTCGCCAAGTATGCGTATCAGGTCTGAATCAATTTTATTTAAAGGAGGGGTTGTTTTTCTATCCGCTTTTTTAACGGCAGTAATATCTTGCTTTTCGGCAATCGTTGTTTCTGCAACTTTTAATATTTCTATGTAAATAAATTTATCACAGGCCGTGATAAAAGGTTTGAGGGTTTTTTTCTCACCAATCCCAATTACTTTCATACCGGCTTCCCGCAGCCGGATAGCTAACCGGGTAAAATCGCTGTCGCTGGATACGATACAGAAGCCATCTACTTTTCCGGAATATAAAATATCCATCGCATCAATGATCATGGCACTATCGCTGGAGTTTTTCCCTGATGAATAACTGTACTGCTGAATGGGGGTAATGGCATTTTCCAATAACACAGTTTTCCAGCCCGAAACGGTAGGTTTTGTCCAGTCGGCATAAATGCGTTTGAAAGTGGGTGTGCCATATTTGGTAATTTCTTCCAGCATTTCTTTAATGTTGGCATAGGGAACATTATCTGCATCTATTAAAACTGCGAGGCGGAGGTCTGTTATGGTGTCCATGTGATTGGGCTTTTAATGTATAAACTGTATTGAAAGATACCCAAATATTGCCACTTTATGTGTCTACGAATGTAGCCAGGGTTTAACAACATTTCGCAAAGCTTTCTCTTTCGCTTACGTAGTTTTTATGTAGTTGAATGCCCTATTGGAGAAAAGTAATATCCTGCCAATCGCATTTCCATATCCCGCTTGGCTGAAGCCAACTAAACAAAATATTTTACCAATACCCGAAGGCGGGAAGAATTATGAAATAGCCGGTGAGAAGAAATAGGAATGACCAGCTTTTCAGCCATACAGGTTTTCTTTGCGCCATTGTGGGGAATTTTTTTTTGCAAAAAAAATAATTGTTTTTTAGGGAAGTATACATAGTTAAATAATATGAATGCTTATTTAATATGTATTTGTCATATCCTCATCTACACAAATAATAAAATCAGCTTTCTGTTTATTTTCTGCCAATAGTTTCCTGATATCTTTTTGTGAAACAGTGGTAACAGTTGCGATAACCAGTTCAGGACGGCTGTTTTTTAAATACCATACAATACCCTCATGGTTCTCCGAATGATAATTGCCATTGTAATGAATGAAGAGACTGCCGGGGACAAAATATTTCAATATAAAATAAGCCATCGTAGCATCTTTGCTGGCCTGGGCTTTGGGCATATTAACCGTTCCGTGACCAGCCATCATTGTCATCATATTTTTATAACCAGGTAGTTCGGCATCATAACTAATGGGTAAGGGGGCAATCCATTTTTTGGCAACATCCGGAATCGTATCCAATGCTTCAAAGCCACTTTTAGAAACCATGGCGGCGTACTTTCGCGGTATATTCGTTGCGGCAAATGCAATATTATTTTCTTTGGCAAAATTTACCAAAGGCGCATAATCGGTAGGATAATTTTTCCAGAGGCGGGCCGAACTGTCAAATCCTTTGGCTGATAATTTTCCCTGCAGGTACATATCCAGTGCGGGTTGATTATCCTGTTCAAACATTTCGGCACCCAGCACCAGGTTACGTGTTTGTTTACAATCTTTGGTGATCTCCAATTCCATCCAATGGCTGATAGGATTATTGTGAAACTCGCCGATCAGCGCAATATCTTTTTTCGCCAGCTCCCGGATCATCTTTTCATAGGATATTTTTTTGCCTTTGGCATTGTATAATATATATGCCGGCTTGTTCTGTGCGGAAGCAATTAAAAACATACATAGGCTGCAGGAAAGGAACAAAAATATTTTCATATCCTAAAGGTCGTAATTTTTTTTCGGCACGGAAAGATTCTTGCTCCCTTTGATGTATGGAATAAATTGAATAAGACAAAGTTCCATTATGGACTATGGATACATCCACAACCAAAACGTACAGATAAAACAAAACAACGTGGTCACATGTAAAATACAAAGCTCCAGATTAGGCTTGGGATGGTCTTTAATTGTTGGCAGGATATGGATGGTATCTTTCAATGCTTTTTCATACACAATTTTCTGCGGGTTGCGTGGCCCAAAAAAGTAATACCGCCACCAGCGCATAAACTCCTCTATCAGTAAAATACCCAGTCCGCAAAGGGCTATGCCCGTTAAATTATAATTGCGGAAGTAAAGCACCACAATGGCAAAACCGATGATAATGGAATGTAACCCCACTTCAGAAACCTTTTGGGGGGGTGCATAGCTGCGGATATTGTTAAATGGGTAAAGGTCAAGATGCGTTGTCAACTGGTGATAACCAAAATGAAAGATGTGTAAGATTAAAGCGACTGTCCACATAACGGTTGATTTACTTATTGATAATTTTGGTTTTCATAGGTATCAGACAATAAGTATTTACAAACGTTTATTGCAGGATAAAAGTAAACAGGTTGCATTGCTCCTCATAGGGGAAAAAACCCGTTTTATAAAGGGGAAATCCTGCTGCTAACAACCGTTAGTACAAATCATTACCTTTGCACTTCAAAGCGCAATAATGACTAACAAAACCGTTTATATCGTGGCTGCCGTTCGAACTCCCATTGGAAGTTTTGGCGGGGCATTAAAAGAGTTTACAGCACCCCAATTAGGTGCCATTGCCATTAAAGCTGCAGTGGCAAAAGCAGGCATCCGTCCGGCGGATGTTCAGGAAGTATTGATGGGTTGCGTTATCCAGGCTAATACAGGCCAGGCACCTGCCCGCCAGGCTGCTAAATTCGCAGGCCTTCCGGATAGTGTCATCTGTACAACGGTAAACAAAGTATGTGCCAGTGGCATGAAAGCCATTGCGCAGGGTGCACAAAGCATCCTGTTGGGCGATGCCGATATTATTGTGGCGGGAGGTATGGAAAGTATGAGTAATGTGCCTTATTATAACCCCAGTTTACGTTGGGGGAATAAATATGGTAATGTGACCATGATCGACGGCCTTGCCAAAGATGGCCTTACCGATGTGTACAATAATTACGCTATGGGCAATGCGGCTGAATTTTGCGCGAAAGAATGTAATATCAGTCGCGAAGCACAGGACGCTTTTGCCATCGAAAGTTATACCCGTAGCCAGAAAGCATGGGCCGATGGTCATTTTAATGAAGAAGTGGTTGCTGTAGACATTCCGCAGCGTAAAGGCGATCCAATCAAATTCGCCAGGGATGAAGAAGCCTACAATGTGAAATTCGACAAGATACCGGAACTTAAACCAGCTTTTACCAAAGACGGCACAGTAACAGCTGCCAATGCTTCTACCATGAACGATGGTGCAGCAGCAGTGGTATTAATGAGTAAAGAAAAAGCAGAGGCAATGGGAATTAAACCATTGGCCATCATCCGCAGCTATGCAGATGCAGAGCAGGCACCTGAATGGTTCACTACCACGCCATCCCTGGCTGTACCTAAAGCCATAACGAAAGCAGGTTTACAAATGAGTGATATAGATTTTGCAGAGCTCAACGAAGCTTTCTCCGTAGTGGGTATTGTGAATATGCAAAAGATGAACTTAGATCCTGCCAAAGTAAATGTACATGGTGGTGCTGTTTCATTGGGCCATCCGCTCGGTTGCAGCGGGGCACGTATTATTGTTACTTTAATAAATGTTTTAAAACAGCATGGTGGTAAAATTGGTGCTGCCGGTATTTGTAATGGCGGGGGCGGGGCAAGTGCTATGGTGATTGAGGTAGTTACTGATTAGAAATTAATTAATGATTTTTGCCACAGATTGCACAAAAAAAGTGTATTCTGTGTCAATATTTTTTACTTACATGGTTGAGATTAAAATAGCGACTCTTTCTGATGCAGAACTGATTGCGGATATCAGTCGCGAAACCTTTTATGCAACTTTTGCAGCGCACAATTCGAAAGCAGACATGGATAAGTTCCTCTCCGAACAATTCTGCAAAGAGCAACTGATAGCAGAGGTAGGAGCAGCAGGAAATATTTTTTTATTAGCCTATACAGATGGCCTCCCCGCCGGATATGTTTTTTTGAAAGACGGCACTCATTTGGCTTTGCAAACAACTCAGGCTATTGAAATATCACGCCTTTATTCCCGAACATCTTTTATTGGCAAGGGTATTGGTAAAATATTGATGGAAGCATCCATTGCACGGGCAAAGAAAATGGCCAAAGATTGTATCTGGCTCGGCGTTTGGGAAAACAATCACCGCGCCATAGATTTCTACCTCAAATTCGGCTTTGAAAAATTTTCCGAACACGATTTTACTTTAGGTGATGATATACAAAGAGATTGGCTGATGAAGCTGATGGTATAATATTTTCATTCTGCCGGGTAAATAGCAGCAGCGCTAATTACCTCCATGGTCCATATTTGTGCTGCACCGCACTCAACTCATCGCCATAAGGCCCAAACGGATGATCAAAAGGTTTCTTTTTAGTATTCGGCCAATCTTTACTCACATCGAAAGCGGGCCTTGGCTGTGTGTTTACAAAAGCAGCAACATCCCAGGCTTCTTCATCGGTTAATTGAGGAGTATGATAATTTTGTGGATTGGGCATATTGTTTTTCACATACCCCGCAAACCTTGATAAACGATACAAGCCCGCACCATTATTATAACTGTGTTCTCCCCACAATGGCGGATAAGTATACGTAATATTAATTGGGCTCATTTGGCCTTGCCCGTTTTTGCCATGGCATCTTTCGCAAGTTGTGGTATAAACGGTTTTCCCTTTTACCGGATCAGCCGCCCGGTTCATGTAACGCAGTTGCATAATACCGGAACCTTTTGGTTTGGTTCCTTTCGGGATATCGCTGCCCAGCCATTTCACATAACTTACAATGGCCCGCATTTCTTTGCTGTTACTGTCTAATGCCAGGCCATTTAAACTTCTTTCAAAACAATCATTCACCCTTTTTTCAATGCTGATAATTGTTCCGGAACGTTCTCCGAATTTTGGATGATTAGCGGCTACGGCACCAAAGTTATTGCCCCAGGGTTTGGTGCCGGCTTCTAAATGGCAATTCTGGCAATTCATACCATTGCTGATATGTTTTACGTTTCCATTAGGACCCAGATAATAAGCGGTATTTTCAATAAGGTTCCTGCCATACCTTATCAATGCTCCTTTTTCATCAACAGGTATCTGGTTGGCACCGGCACCCGTCCAGCAATCTGCCGCATCATGTTTAACAGGTACAAATAAAAGTTCCTGTCGGGTACCTATCGTATCCGCTATCATGGCCAGTAACATGCCACCCAATAAAATCAGTATCCAGTTAGATTTCATTTTTTATTTCTCTGTGTTGAAAAAAGCATGCTTCAATATTATTTCAATACAGGATAACAACATTACACTGCGCTCTAATGGGGTAATTTTTCTCTTATCAACCCATATACCCATGTTCCCGCAATGGCACTCAATAAAGTTATAATAATTACCGTTGTGCCGGTACCTATCTGGGCAAAAAGAGGGCCCGGGCAGGCACCAGTCATCGCCCAGCCAAATCCGAATAACAATCCTCCAATTACCTGCCCTTTATTGAATGATTTTGGATGAAGGTCAATCTCCTCACCATACATCGTTTTGATCTTATACTTCTTAATAATCCATATAGATACTGCACCAACGAATATGGCAGACCCTATTACCCCAAACATGTGAAAGCTTTGCAGACGGAACATTTCCTGTATTCGGAACCAGGAAATTACTTCTGCTTTAGTTAGTACAATACCAAACAGTGTTCCGGCTAATACATATTTAAAATTATACCACCAGGGATGTTTCAGTTCACTTGCATTAATACAGATCGTATCTAAAGAACGTACTTCAAAATCGGTATTGGTTTCTTTGTTGGGCATCTTTTATAATTTTAATATGATGGGCATGATCAGGTTAGCCATAATAAAACCACCGGCCATAAAGCAGCAGGTAGCTACCAGGGATGGCCATTGGAGATTGCTAAGGCCCATAATGGCATGGCCTGAGGTACAACCTCCTGCATAACGCGTTCCAAAACCCACCAAAAAACCGCCCACGATCATTAACAGGAATCCTTTCAAAGTAAGCAGTGACGACCAATTAAAAATATCTTGTGGTAGCAGGCTTTCATGATGGATGATGCCGTATTGTTGTAACTCTGTCAATAATTTTGCATTTACCTGAACTTCGTATCCCACAGGGGTTAATAGGTTAGCAGCGATATAACCACCCAGCAATACGCCTGCGACAAAGAACAGGTTCCAGGCTTCTTTCTTCCAGTTATATTGAAAAAAAGGAATTTTTGCAGGCAAACATGCCGCACAAATATGCCTAAGTGAAGAAGAGATACCCAGGCTCTTATTGCCGATTAACAATAATACCGGGATCATCAAACCAATTATGGGGCCGGCAACATACCAGGGCCATGGTTTTTGAATATAGTCTATCATATCATTTTTATACAGGTGAAACTTAATGGAAAGATAAAAAACCTACCGACACCTTTTTATTCTTTATAATGTTTGTTGAAAAGAGATATATAATGATTTCACGAAAGGCAAGAATGCATTGATCAATCAGATAAAGTTAGTTAGCTAACTATTTTACAAAAAGCTCATGGATAATAATATAGATTCCCATAATTAAAACAAACCATCCGAACCATTTTTTTAGTTTCTCACCGGGCAGGTCCTGGCCAAGCCTTCTGCCGATAAAAGTTCCAGTTACCGCAATAACTGTAAGGGGAAGTAAAAGAGACCAGTTGAAATGCTGGTGAAAAAGGTCGCCGGCAAAGCCAAACAACGAATTCATAGCTATTATAAGTAAGGATGTACCAATGGCTTGTTTCATGGAAAGATGAAAAGAAAATACCAGTACCGGTATAATAAGAAAACCACCACCTGCACCCAGCAAGCCTGTTAGTATACCTACTTCAACGCCTCTGATAAGTGCCGTGGTTAAATGGATTTGATTGCTAAGCCCGCGGTTAGTATCCACCGGTTGTTTCCTGATCATATTTATTGAGGCAATGATCATGACTATTGCAAACAATAACATGGTTGCCAGCGATTTGGTAACCGGTAATGATCCCATCATGAATAATTGCTCCGGAATAACAGGTAGTAAGAATTTCCTGATGAGTACCACCGTAATGATGGAAGCAATACCAAAATAAAATGCGGCTTTGAAATTGATATTATCCCGCCTATAATTTTTATAGGCACCGGCTAAACTGCTGCAACCAACAATAAACAACGAGTAACCTGTTGCGAGGCTCGGTTGAATGTGAAAGAGGTACACCAGCACAGGAATGGTTAAAATAGACCCCCCGCCACCAATAAGTCCAAGAGATATGCCTATAAGCAAAGCGGCAATATATCCTGCAATTTCCATGTATGAGTTGTTGTTTGCGCAGCAAAGATGCCGAATAAAAAATGGTTATACGAAGCACCCATTATATTTTCTATGAATGGGGTATAACAATTTGTATGAGATAGTTGATGTAAAAAATATTTATGTGTGGCAGAATTAGGCTGCCTGCTCAGCTAATTCATCTATCTTGATACCAAGATGGCTCTCATCATACACGCATTCTCCGTTCCTGATGAGTAAAATCTGTGGGGATTCATGAAATACATTAAAATCTGATGCAACCTTATTGGAGATATTTCGATAGGTAAGCAGGTCTAAAAAATGGAAATCAATATTATCCGGGATATTTGAACGCTCCAAACGGTTTAAGACCATAACACTGGTACTGCACCGAGTACTATGTTTAAAAATTGCCTGTGGAACTGAGGCTGATTTTTCTATTAGTTGGGATAATTGATCTTCGGTTGTAAGCGGGATCCAATTCATTACACTCTTTTAATTAAAAACACCAGGGCGGGCCATTTGTTCAAAAATACTAGTACCTGAAATACCTGGGATTGGTAGTTGGACAACCCTTTCTGGATGGTGCACAGGATGTAAAAACAGCTGCGGCTACCAACAGGAATAAAAATATTATGGTAATCTTTTTCATACGAGGTGTTTAGGTAATGAATTAGGCTGTATTTTACAATATAACAAAGATAAACTTTCATGCGTAAACGTTGCCTTATGGCTTTACACATTTTGTTAATTTGTTGTTTTTCTATCTAAATAATAACGTATGCGGGTTCATTTTATTTCGATTGGGGGTAGCGTAATGCACCAATTAGCCATTGCTTTACATAAAAAAGGGTATCAGGTTACTGGTACGGATGATGAAATATTTGAGCCAGCCCTTTCCAACCTGGCCAAAGAAGGACTGCTGCCTGCAAAAATTGGCTGGCAACCCGACTTGATTACCAGTGAGATAGAAGCTATCATCCTGGGTATGCATGCTAAAAATGATAACCCGGAACTGATCAGGGCAAAAGAGCTGGGGTTGAAAATTTATTCCTTCCCCGAATATATTTACCATGAGAGCCAGGATAAGAAAAGAGTAGTGATAGGAGGTAGCCATGGAAAAACCACTACCACCAGCATGATCATGCATGTGTTGCAACAACTGCATAAAAATTTCGATTACCTGGTTGGGGCTAAGGTGGAAGGCTTTGATCAGTCGGTAAATATTACCCATGCACCCGTAATTATATGCGAAGGCGACGAATATCCTGCCAGTGCCATTGAGCGAAAACCCAAATTTCATTTCCTTTTCCCTCATGTAGCCATACTTACTGGGATTGCCTGGGATCATATTAACGTATTTCCCACTTTTGAATTTTACTTGGAACAATTTGTCATATTTATCCATAAGATTGAAAAAGATGGATTATTGATATATAACGCTTCCGATCCGGTATTAAAACAACTGGTTGAAGCCAATAAACGAACTGATATTCGCTACCAACCTTACTCGGTACCTGAGAATACAATAGAAAATGGCAAGACATCCGTAACCATTGAAGGGGTAAGCGGCACATTACGGGTATTTGGTAACCATAACCTGATGAATTTACTGGCTGCTTATTATGCTTGTAAAGAATTAGGGGTTAATGCCTCAGCATTTGTTCCTGCCATTGCTTCATTTACAGGTGCCGCTAAGCGGTTAGAACTATTGGCATTAAATAACAGTACAAATGTGTACCGCGATTTTGCGCACGCGCCCAGTAAAGTAAAAGCCACTATTGAGGCATTGAAACAACAATATCCCGACCGGAAACTGATTGGCATTCTTGAATTGCATACTTACAGCAGCCTTAATGAACAATTTATGCTTGAATACCGCGGGGCAATGGATAAAGCCGATATGGCAATTGTGTTTTATTCAAATCACGCGCTGGAGCTAAAACGTATGCCCCATTTGCCGATTGAAAAAGTGGTAGAAGGTTTTGACAAACAGGGTTTATTGGTCATGAACGATAAAGAAACCTTATGGCAATGGCTGCAATCACAAGCCTATCAAAATACGAATATTGTTTTGATGAGTAGCGGCAACTATGATGGCTTGGATATGCTTACTTTTGCAAAACAAATCACACAATAAACGACTTGTCATCAGCCTAATGAAACTTCAACTAACACGTCCCATCGCTTTTATTGACCTGGAAACAACTGGTATATCCATCACCACCGACCGTATTGTGGAAATAGCCATTGTGAAAATATTACCTGATGGTACCAGTCAGCCTAAAAGAAAACTCGTCAATCCCCAAATGCCCATACCGGTAGGCTCGAGTGAGATACACGGGATAACAGATGAGATGGTAAAAGATGCACCTACATTTAAGCAGGTGGCCAATGAAATAAAACAATTCATCGAGAACTGCGATATTGGCGGGTACAACAGCAACCGTTTTGATGTACCGATGTTGATAGAAGAATTTCTGCGTGTTGGCATCGAATTTTCAATTGAGGGCCGCAAACTGGTGGATGTTCAGAAAGTATTTCACATGATGGAACAGCGCACGTTGAGTGCGGCCTATAAATTTTATTGCCAGAAAACACTGGAAGGCGCGCATGGTGCTGAAGTAGATGCAACCGCAACATGGGAAGTTCTGGAAGCGCAGGTAGAACGTTACCCTCAAATAGGAAATACGTTAGATAGTATTGTAAAATTTACCGGCGAAGATGATATCGTTGACTTCGCACGACGGTTTATTAAAGACAAGGGGATCGAGATATTTAACTTTGGTAAACACAAAGGAAAATCGGTTGTTCAAGTGTTAAAAGAAGAACCCCAGTATTACGACTGGATGATGAAAGGTGATTTTGCCATGAATACCAAGCAAAAACTCACCGAAATCCTTAATCGCACGCTTGTAAAGAAACCTTGACACAAAATTTGGGCTAATTTTAATAAGATAGTTTAATATGTTAATATGTGAAATGCATCTAAGTTGTAACTTAGAAAAATAATACCCATCCCTTTTATTTGGAAAAAATAGTCATCATACCCACTTACAATGAAAAGGAAAACATTGCTGCCATTATAACTGCTGTTTTTACTCTTCAACAAGCTTACCACGTGTTGGTCATTGATGATGGCTCACCCGATGGAACGGCTGCTATCGTGCGTTCATTAATGGGTGCCTATCCTGATCAATTATTTTTAGAAGAAAGATCCGGAAAGCTTGGTTTGGGTACTGCCTACATTTATGGCTTCAAGTGGAGCATAGAAAGGGGGTATGCTTTTGTATTTGAAATGGATGCAGACTTCTCGCACAATCCGCATGACCTTGAACGTTTATACAATGCCTGTAAAATTGATGGCGCAGATGTTTCTATTGGAAGCAGGTATGTGCCGGGTGGTAGAACGGAAAACTGGCCATTAGACAGGCAGCTCTATTCAAAGGGTGGAGCATTATATACCAAATTAATTACCTGGATGCCGATCAATGATCCTACTGCAGGGTTTGTTTGTTATCGAAGGAGTGTACTGGAGGCGATTAATTTTGATATGATACAATTTGTGGGATATGCTTTCCAGATTGAAATGAAATTTGCCGCGTGGAAATTAGGCTTTACCCTAAAAGAAGTACCTATCACTTTTATTGACCGTAAAACAGGGGTGAGCAAGATGAGTAAAGGCATTATAAAAGAGGGTGTATTGGGTGTGCTCAGCATTCAATGGAAAAACCTGTTCAAGAATTACCGCAAACGGGTAAAGAATGCTGATGTGGATTCTATGGTTGCTTCAAAATGGAACTGACCGGGCTAAGTATCACTCATAGTTCTTCGTCAATATAGTATCCCAGCTTTTATTTTTTAGCGCATCTATCATTAACCAGGCAGCAATACCCGATAACAGACAGAGTATAATGATTACTGGCAAATAAGTATATACCATGTAATGTAATACAGCCAATACACCGGGAATTAGCATGGAGAATAACCCCCTGATAAAAGTTCCGCTTTTGGATGCAGTCGATTGTTGCGCAGAAAAAGGTAGTTCTCTCACTGAAATGTAAGCAATGAACATGGTGATTAAAAGCTGGTTACAGATAACTAAAGCATTTTTGTAATTCTGTCATTGGCAAGTTCTTTGGGCATATTATACAACTCGGCCATAAACCCCAGGAATTCAGCGGGCGTTAGTACATCATATAAT
>JANXUL010000268.1 GCA_025356235.1 Bacteroidota bacterium | reverse complement strand
GTTTCAAAACCAAAAGGGCAGAGGCACTTACAATTTCTGGCCTACCGATACTCCGAAAATATTTCCCAATGCCGGATGGATGAATGTGTTTGATAAAAGCCAGGCATTACCTGATGACCTTGATGATACGGTGATTATGCTGCTGGCTATGGATACCCCCGATTCAGTAGCCAGGCAGGTACATGCTTTGATGCAGCAGTTCACTAATAATGGGGGAAAGAAAGTACACAACACTTTTAAAGGCTATCGAAACATTGCCGCATACTCTACCTGGTTTGGGAAAAAAATGCCGGTTGATTTTGATGTGTGTGTGCTGGCGAATGTGCTCTATTTTGTACAACGGTATAATTTGGAATGGACAGCCGCCGACAGTGCCAGTTTGCAGTTAATAGAAAAAGTACTGGATGAACGTAAGCATATAACCGATGCTGCTTATGTTTCACCGCATTATAGTAAGCTGCCGAATATATTGTATCATTTGTCGAGGCTGATGCAGGTAAAACCCATACCCTCATTAGAAAAATACAAACAACAGTTGGTGCAAGATGCCAGGCAGGCATTTGTCAATACTACGGATTTCATGGATGAAGTGTTATTGAGCACTTCATTACTGCGTTGGGGGGTGGAGCCGCCGGTGATGAAAGTACACGTAGCGAATAGCTTAGGGGAATTAATTGAAGATGGTTCCTTTTCATTCTTTATTGCGAATATGGCCTCTATGTTACCTGATCCTTTAAAACAATGGATGGGTGGCGCAGGGGTGGGGAAGTTTTATTATGATTGTGATGCGTATAATAATTTGTTGGTGCTGGAATATTTAGTGTGGAAAAACAGAAAATAACATCGAACAACGAATTTTGATGGATGATTTTTTCACGCAAACGCGCTAAGAAAACTTTGCTCTTTTACGCCTTTGCGTGAAAACGGTATTCAATCGTGCAGAAAATAGAAATTATGGCAGTAAATATTGAAAAATATAAAGAGATAAGTACGGATCTTACAGGGAAGAAGGTAACACTTGTAGCGGTAAGTAAAACAAAGCCCAACGAAGATATCCAGGCGTTGTATGATCTTGGGCAACGGGATTTTGGGGAGAATTATGTACAGGAGTTGGTTGATAAACACGCAGTATTACCTAAGGATATACACTGGCATTTTATTGGCCACCTGCAAACCAACAAAATAAAATACATTGCGCCTTTTGTGCACTTGATTCATGGAGTGGATAGTTTGAAATTACTGCAAGAGATCAACAAACAGGCCGCTAAATCCGGTAGGATAATTGATTGCTTATTGCAGGTACATATCGCACAGGAAGAAACCGAGTTCGGGATGGATGAAGCAGAGCTGGAAGTTGCCCGTTCCGCTATGGCTGAACTGTCTAACGTGCATATTGTTGGCATGATGGGTATGGCTTCATTCAGCGATGATCCGAAAAAAGTGCGGGGAGAGTTTCATTATTTGAAAACATTGTATACTAAGTATGGTGAGTTGCGGATATTGAGTATGGGTATGAGTGGGGATTACACAATCGCCATCGAAGAAGGGAGCACGATGGTGCGGATAGGAAGTTTGTTATTCGGAGCAAGGAATTAAGTATACCTCTGCGGCTATCGCTGAGCCATAGAGAAGGGGAGGTCTCACGGAGATATATTTTGAACACATAGGTACACAATTTATAATGCTATGTACCTATGTGTTTAAGAATTACTTCAATGTTTCATCCAGCCATTTATAAAACTCGCGCTGCCATACCAATGCATTTTGTGCGGAGAGAACCCAATGGTTTTCATCGGGGATATAAAGGAACCGGCTTTTAATTCCTTTTAATTGTGCAGCCTGGAAAGCCTGCTGGCCCTGCTCAATAGGTACCCGGTAATCCCTGCCGCCCTGTATGATCATGATAGGGGTGTTCCATTTATCAATAAAATTACTGGGCGATTGGCTGAATGAGCGTTGGGCTACGGTATTATTCTTATCCCAATACGAACCACCTTTCTCCCAGTTCTCAAAAAATATTTCATCTGTAGTGCCATACATACTTCTAAAATCGAATACCCCATCGTGCGAAATAAAAGTTTTAAAACGCCCTTCATGCTGCCCTTCCAAAGCAAAAACAGAGAAGCCACCAAAACTGGCACCCACGCAGCCTAAGCGGTTTTTGTCAACAAAATTTTCTTTAGAAACTGCATCAATGGCACTCAGGTAATCTTTAATAACCTGTCCGCCCCAGTCTTTACTTACCTGTTCATTCCATTCTGTGCCAAAGCCCTGCATACCTCTGCGGGCAGGAGCTACCACAATATATCCCTGTGATGCCATCAACTGAAAATTCCAACGGAAAGAATAGAACTGTGTTAAAGGTGCTTGCGGCCCGCCCTGGCAATACAATAAAGTAGGGTATTTTTTAGCAGCATCAAATCCCGGTGGATAAATTACCCATACCAGCATTTTTTTATTATCAGTAGTGGTAACAAACCTTCTTTCGGTTTTGCACATATTTATTTTGGCATACGCTGTATCATTCACATGTGTAAGTTGTACAAGCGACCCGTTAGTAATATCAGCCGAAAAAATTTCAGTGGCATGGTTCATATCAGTGCGGGATACAAACAATTCAAAACCCACCTGGCCTACTATACCACTGATATCAAAATCGCCATGGGTAACCTGGGTAATGGCAGCTGCACTGTTGGTAGCTATAGGATTATTCACTTTAAACAATTGTAAAGTGCCATTGATAGGTGCTATAAAAAAAAGTGTATCGCCTTTAGTACTCCATGCAAAACTTTCTACATGAATATCATCACGCTGTTTGGTAAGGTTGGTTTTTATTTTTCCATCGGATATAATGATATCCTGTTTGTCGGCCTCATATCCATCCCGCTTCATTTGTAACCATGCGAGGGTACCTTTTTTATTGTAAGCAGGATTTACATCATAGCCTTTATTGTCTTCCGTTAAATTTCGGGTGCTGCCATCAGTTACATTGTATTCATATAAATCTGTATTGGTGCTGGTTGCATACTCAGTACCGGCTTTTTTCTTTGCCACATATACAATGTGTTTGCTATCGGGGTTCCAGATAAAATCTTCATCACCCCCAAAAGGTTTTTGCGGGCTATCATAAGGTTCGCCAGGCATGATATCTTTGGCGGTTCCGGGTTTACCATTTATCATCGGCGCAACAAATACATGGTCAAATTTTCCATCTTCCCAGGTATCCCAGTGCCGGTAATTGAGCGCATTGTAGATATAGACATTCGATTTTTGCAGGTCGGCATATTTTTCAGATCCTTTTACATCCATCAACTTAACACCCTCACTGCTAATCATGTATTTACCATCAGGTGAAATTTTTGAATTCACTAAAAAACTATCGGTACTTTTTATTTCAACCGACTCACCGCCGTTCCTGGCTATCAGATAAAATTTACGGGCACTTTTATTTTCTGCGAGATTGGGTGTGCTTACTGAATAGATCAGGTACTCATTATTTTTCGACATACCCAGTCCGGATACCCTTCCTAACTTCCAGAGTTGTTCGGGTGTGAGTTTGTTTTGCGCCTGAAGAGAAAAAAGGCTTAGGCTAAAACCGGTGAGTAATAAAATGTATTTCATATCGGGTGGTTTATAATGAAAAAGTCTATGATTTTTTATCCTTTCTTAGTCCTGGCATAATCAAATACCAATTGGCAGAAAGTTTTTACACCTACATCCAGTTTACTATCATCAATATAAAAATCGGGAGTATGGTGTGCCGGAGCCTGATCCATGGAAAGGGTGGGGTTGCGGGCACCTAAATAAAAAAAGAAAGCAGGTGCTTTGGTTCCATAAAAAGAAAAATCTTCTGCACCGGTTACCCAATGATAGGGCACTATATTATTTTCTCCCGCAGCTTTTTGCAAAGAGGGCAGGCTCTGGGCCACTAATTTCGGATCGTTATAAGTAACCAATGTTTTGGTATCAATGGTTACTTCTGCAGTGGCACCATAAACGGCAGCAATATTTTTTACAGTGTTGCGGATGCGGTCGTGTACTTCTTTCTGCATCTTACTGTCTAATGTGCGGATGGTTCCTTCCATAATGGCTTCTTCGGGAATAATATTGGGACGGACACCGGCATTTATTTTTCCAACAGTGATAATCACAGGAGCCTGTGTAAGATCCATTTGCCTGCTCACAATAGTCTGTAAATTCTGGATGATCTCAGAACTCACCACGATCGGGTCAATGCCTTTCCATGGATCGGAACCATGGCTTTGTTTACCTTTTACTTTAATGGTAAACCAATCAGAAGAAGCCATAAAAGCTTCGGGTTTATAATAAATTTTTCCGAGGTCGCCGAATGATTCTATGTGCATACCAAAAACGGCATCCACTTTCGGGTTATCCATCGCACCTTCTTTAATCATAAGGGGTGCACCACCTTCTTCTGTTCCGGGAGGGCCTTCTTCAGCAGGTTGAAAAAGAAAGACAATCGTGCCGGGCACATCGTTTTTCATTTTACTCAATACTTCTGCCGTACCCATCAGCATGGCAATATGCGAATCGTGGCCGCAGGCATGCATTACACCCACTTTTTGGCCATTATAATCAGTGGTAACATTTGATTTAAAGCTCAGTGCATTCCTTTCTGTAACCGGCAATGCATCAATATCGGCGCGCAAAGCCACAACAGGGCCAGGTTTGCCGCCTTTTAAAACACCTACCACGCCCGTACCGGCTATTATTCTTGTTTCAATACCCAGTTCTTTTAAATATGCCTCTATTTTCTTAGCTGTATTAAATTCCCGATTGGACAGTTCAGGATTTTGATGGAAGTACCTTCTCCATGCGACTACTTTAGGCGTTTCGTCTTTTATTAATTGATCATAACCGGCGGGCAGGTTCTGGGCCGAAGCAGCTATTGTGATAAACAGGCAAAAAGGCAATAATTTTCTCATGCATCTGGTTTAAGTACGGAAGATACAAATTTGGGGGTATTGAAATGAAGCATGAAGCCAGATTTAAGGTATTCTGTTATTATATGATATAATCCTTTGTGGTGCACTTAGTAACTTGACAAGTGTAAAAAAATATATGTTTTAATTGCTATTATAAACACGTAACTCCTAAGAAAGACGGTTAGTTTTCAGAAATAGCAGCAAAACACATGAATTACCTACTCATCTGTGCTCACCAAATACTTTCCGCAAAACATCTGCTATTTCACCGAGTGTACAATCGTTTTCTACAGCTTCAATCACAACGGGCATCAGGTTGCGCCCGTCTTTAGCGGCAAGGGATATTTCGTTTAAACATCGTTCAGCATTCAGCTGATTACGTTCCGCTTTCAGTTTATGTAGCTTGTCGGTTTGAATGATTCGGATATGGTCATCTATTTTAAAACCCGGTATGGGAACTTCTTTATCAACCGTAAATTTATTTACTCCAACAATAACCTTCTCGCCACTTTCAATGTTTCGCTGGTATTCATAGGCACTCCGGGCAATTTCCTCCTGCATAAAACCCTGTTCAATGGCACTAACACTGCCACCCATGGCATCAATTTTTTCAATCAATGCCATGGCTTTCTGTTCTACTTCATCGGTAAGGGCTTCTACGAAATAGCTTCCGCCTAAAGGATCCACTGTATCAGGCACACCGCTTTCAAATGCAACTACCTGCTGGGTGCGCAATGCAATCCGGGCAGCTTCTTCAGTAGGCAGGCTAAGGGCCTCATCATAACCATTGGTATGTAAACTCTGTGTACCACCCAATACTGCCGCTAAAGTTTGCACGGTAACCCGGCAAATATTATTTAATGGCTGCTGTGCGGTTAAAGTAGCACCGCCTGTTTGTGTATGAAAACGCAGCATCAACGCTTTTTCATCGGTGGCACCCAGCTCTTTCATCATTTTGGCCCACATTCTGCGGGCAGCACGGAATTTGGCCACTTCTTCAAACAGGTTATTATGTGCATTAAAGAAAAAAGAAAGGCGTTTACCAAATACATTAATATCTAAACCCTTTGCCAAAGCTGCCTGCACATACGCTTTACCATTGCTGAGTGTAAATGCAATTTCCTGCACAGCGGTACTACCTGCTTCACGTATATGGTAACCGGAAATAGAGATCGTATTCCACTTAGGTAATTCTTTACTGCACCATTCGAAAATATCTGTAATAATGCGCATGGAAGGTTTAGGGGGATAGATATACGTGCCCCTTGCTGCATATTCTTTTAAAATATCATTCTGAACGGTGCCGGTTATTTTCTTCAGATCGGCGCCTTGCTTTTTTGCGAGTGCAACATAGAATGCCAATAAAATAAACCCCGTTGCATTAATTGTCATGGAAGTACTCACATCCTCCAGTTTAATTCCTTTAAACAACTCTTCCATATCCTCCAGACTATCAATCGCAACACCTACTTTACCTACTTCACCTTCGGCCAATGCATGATCACTGTCGTAACCGATCTGTGTGGGAAGGTCAAATGCCACACTTAAACCCATTACACCCTGAGATAATAAATAATGGTACCGTTTATTACTTTCTTCTGCGGTAGAGAAACCGGCATACTGGCGCATTGTCCATAATTTGCCCCGATACATGTCGGGTTGGATACCACGGGTGTATGGGAATTCGGCGGGATTTTCAGGTTGAGGGTTGTGCAGGTCAGGATGCGGATAGTAAACTTTTTTTATCTCAATTCCGCTGTCTGTAAATACTTTTTTTTCACTCATAGGGCAATCATTAGACTATACATAAATCCATCAATCTATAACAGTTTCTTCGCTTCATAGCTTAATGCTTCACTTACCAATTCGTGTAAATTATTTTTACTGTCGGACATAATAAATTCTAATACCGACCTCTGCAAATCAAGTCCGCTGGCAGTTGGTTGTAAAGCGGAAGCAATCTGGTTGATGATGAGCAGGTTTTTTTCTCTAAGGTTCTTTACCGCATTCCAGGTTTCAGGCGTAATGTATATTTGCTGCGTGATATTGTAATCAAATTCATCCCGTATACTTTTGGTCAATATCAATTGCATATCACGGGCCGATAAACCATCCTGTGGGGTACGGCTGATGAGGTTGGGTATGGCTATACGGTCAACAAGCAACGTTAATCTTTCATAAGCCTGCAATTGCAGCGAAACCGATCCGCTGTTGGTTTGTTTTTCCGCTCCTTCCGGTTTTGCAGGACGATAATATAGGTAAACCAGTGCTCCAACCAGTACGAGGGCGATAAGGATACTATATACAAGAGTTGAATCGGGCATGAGAATAATTTCGGCAAAAATAAGGCAAATGGAACCGCAGTCTGGCGTTTGGAGTCAGAGGAAGCTAAATTGGGTAGCTGGCAGTTTATTGGGCGATTTTTCCAGTATCGAAACCCCTGGTTGGTACGTTAATCAGGATTGTTCGTAAATTTGCACATACAAATTAAAGGACGATCATGGAGACAATAATAGCAACATCACCCGTTACCTTAACAGAAGGGGCAATTATCGAGATCCGCCGTTTAATGGGCGAAGAGGGATTTGATACAACCCAACGCCTTCGCGTGGGTGTGAAAGGCGGCGGTTGCAGCGGCATGACGTATGTACTG
>JANXUL010000255.1 GCA_025356235.1 Bacteroidota bacterium | reverse complement strand
CCGGTTGCCGGATCGTTGTTAGTTCGGGTTGAAAAATTTCGGGTGCACTAAAATTACTGTACCCTAGGTGTTGTACGGCTTTTGGTGTACAGTTTTTGAGGATAGGTTTTTAATGAATAATTATACCAAAATACACGTTTTTGTTAAGATAATAAATTGACCTCTTTGTTCTGATGAAAAACAGTCTGGTCTTTGATCTGCGCTGATCTCTTTCGACTATTCTTCCAACGTTTAGTTAATGGTTCATTTGTGATATGCGCTTCAACTGGTGTCATAAAATCGCAGCTCATATGCGGGCGTAAATTATTGTATGAATTAATGGCGGATCTAACTGCCATCAAAGCGTCCGTTCTTGACTTAAAAACCTGGTGTAGTTTAAACTCAGTTTTCAGTATTCCATTAACTCGTTCGGCAATTTGATTTTCATATCCTTCACCATCGTTTGTCATACTTACCCGTATCTTATGGTGACGTAAAATATCAACATAGTCGTAGCTGCAGTACTGAACACCACGATCAGAATGATGTAGGGGTATATTTGACGTACAACGATTATTAAGGGCCATTTTCAACGCTTCGATGCATCCGTCATTACTTAGATATGGGTACAGGCAATAACCCATAATCTTTTTAGAATAAGCATCAGTAACAAGTGATAAATAATTGAAGTCGTAGCCAATGCAGATATAGGTAATATCTGCCACCCAGAGTTGTTCCGATTGTGTAATAACCAGGTCTTTGGTCAGGTTCGGATATCTCCGGAACCAGTGATGGGACTGGGTTGTTTTAGGATTTCGCTTTTTCCGGTCAATAAGTAATTTATTGTTACGCAGGATCGTAAACAGCTTATCCCGGCCAATCTTTATTTGATTGGTACGAAGTGGTTGATACATACACTTATAAAGCTTATGGCCGCCCAATCCAGGAAGCTCCCGCCTGATCTGGGCCACAAGTTCAAGAACAACTATCTCCTCCTGTTCTTTCTCAGAAAAGTAATATTTTCTATCATAAAAAGCCTGACGGGATTTACCAAACAATTTACAAAGAGGCCCGATGCCCATCCGTGTAATATGCTTTTCCTTAATAAGCATTATTGTTTGGTGCCATGCTTTTTTCGCACGGGCACTTTCAATTCTTTCTCGGCATAATCAATCATTGCATTCAATCCATAAATCATCACATTGGCTTTCTCCAATGATTTTTCCAACTGCTTAATGCGTTGTTTTAATGCGGGCGTATCTTTTCGTTTATTAGGTTGCATTGGTGGTAAAGTTACAGCACCCTTCTCAAGGGTTCTTTTGTAAATACCTACCCAGTTGGTCAAAATATAGGCGTTGGGGAGGCCATACTTTTTTGCCAGTACTTTAGGTGAAATGTTCTGATAAACGACCATCAAAACTAACTTTTCCTTCAATTCGTCCGTGAACTGAAACCGTTCTAACATTTGTGCTTTCATAGAGGTTGATTAAACCTCAAAACTGTAAAGCTATAGACGTATAAGACCTATGGTGGAAAATCCAAGCCAATTGATCCCCATTCCCCAGTGCACTTTGACCTAACATCTCCATTTTTTAATGATCCCTCTTCCCCAAATCAAATTGATCCCCAATATGTATTGAATTTCATATAGTTATATCAAGCTAACAAATATGAACGAGAATTTTTTTATAAGGGTTCAGCTACAAATGGTATCGGGGGTACTGAACAGGTGGATTTTCCAAGTAAATAAGCGTACCTGACAATACTTACAACATTTCCTGATTTTCTGATACTGACGAATATCATTGCCCACCTCATATGGTTAGTATAGTTTTGTTTTTAATAACCATTATGATATGAGGCAAGAGATAACAGATGGACAAACCATCGCTGAAGTGCAGGAGCTGTTTCATTATATTTTTCCTTTTTTAAAAATTGATTTTTTTGAAAAGGATCTGCCGGATGCTAATAAAACAAATAAACCAGTTGCCAATACGGGTCGGTTACTGGGTGAATTCAGACCAGCTAAAAATGAGACAAGCAGCATATGGCTGGATAAATTTATTAAGGTTAATGAACTTGAACGGTACATTAATGCAACCTACCGCCTACAGGCACAGGTATTTCGCAGATCACGAAATGTATGGCTAGAAACAACTATAACCAATAACTGGACCCTCGAAGAGCAGAATAAACAGGGAGAAATGCTTACAGTGAAAACGAACGATACGAAAATTGATTGATGAATTAATTTCTTAGCTTACTGAGCTTATCAAGGGTTAAAATGGTTATTTTACCTCCTTTAATGTCTATAAGGCCTTCTTCTTTAAAATCACTTAATGTGCGTATGGTGCTTTCCGTGGCAGTTCCGGCCAGTTGGGCAAGATCTTCCCGTGATACATGTATGGCAAATATTGAATCCGTATCCTGCTTATATGTATTTTGTAATTGTAACAGCGCATCTGCCACTTTTTTTCGAACTGAATTATAGGCCAGCTTTACCAACTGTTCTTCTTTCTCGATGAGGTTATTACTGATTATCCGGATAAATTTTTTAGCTACTTCAGCATTCCTGTAAAGCAATGAGAAAAAATCTTCTTTTGGCATAAGATATACTTCTGCGTCTTCCATGGCAGTAGCACTGTCTGTATAACGGCCTTCTTCAAGCAAAGCATGATAACCAAAAAAATCACCTTCTTTATATAATCCGGTTATCAGCTCTTTCCCGTTTTCGGCTGATCTTTCTATTTTTACTTTTCCTTTATTCAGAAAGTAGATTCCTCTTGGGTAATTACCCTCTCTGTATATTTCATCTTTTTTTCGGAATGTATTTCCTTCTTTTTCCAATGCCAGTTTTTTAACATCTGTAATATCTTTTACCACGGATAAAAAATCAGAAAATCCTTCCAGGTTCTTACTAAACTCTTTTTTGAGGATACTTGTTTTTTTTAACCTGCTCTCAATCGCATTCAATAATTCAATATCATCAAAAGGTTTGGTAAGGTAATCATCTGCGCCCATTTCCATTCCTTTACGCTGGTCCCTACGCTCAGACCTCGCCGTAAGAAAAATAAAAGGGATACCTGCTGTTTTTTCATCTTTACCCAACAAGTGTAATACGCCAAAACCATCGAGTACCGGCATCATAATATCGCAAACTATCATATCCGGATTCTCTTTTTGTGCCATATTAACCCCTTCTTTACCATCCGCTGCTGTGAGAACATGATAGCCTGCTAATAAAAGGATCTCGGCGGTATTTTCCCTTATGTTAATATTATCTTCTATTAATAAAATTTTCTTACGCATCTGGAGATTTATTTGGAAAAGTAATCGTAATAGTGGTACCCTCATGTAAGTGGCTATCTACCATAATGACTCCCTTTAGCAATTCAATATATCGCGCAATAATGCTCAATCCCAGACCGGTGCCCTGTATATTGGTTGCATTGCCCCCACGGTAAAAACGTTCAAACAAGTGTACTTTATCTTCGTCAGCAATTCCAATCCCATGATCCTGTACACGAATGGATAAGTCTTGATTTGTTATATCTGTATGAACAAATACAATCGTTTTTTCCGGCGAAAATTTCAGGGCATTTGTAATTAGATTAATGAGGATGATACGCAATATTTTTTTGTCAAATAAAATCGCAGAAATTCCTGTATGTGTATATTGGATAGACTGTCCTTCGTTTGCTAACTGCGATAACTCCTGAATTATGGTTTCTACGTATTCCTTTAATGATAATATATCCGGCATGATTAATACCCTTCCTTCTTCCAGTGTACTAATGGATAATACATCGTCAAGCAGGGCTGTCATATTTGTGATAGATGATTTTATCCGCTGAATATGTTGCTGTTGTTTTTCTTTATTATCTGTCTCACCGTATTTATTTATCAGTGAAAGTGAGGAGAGGATAGTTGTTAAAGGTGTTCGGATTTCATGTGAGGCCATCGTAACGAATCTGGATTTCATTTCATTCAATTCCTTTTCTTTTGCCAGTGCCACATGTAATTCTTTGCGCGAGATCTCCAGCTGTTCCAGCGCTTCTTCCAGGATCATTGTTCTGTCTTTCACCCTTTTTTCCAGTCCCCTCGTAAGATTCTCCAATTCATTTTTTTGCAGTTCAATAGCTGTTTCATCTTTTTTCCTAGCAGAAATATCTATAATAAATGCAATGGTAAAATTGCCAAATTCTGTTTTATAAGGACTAAGGCTTATTTCAACAGGAAACTCCCTCCCATTTTTGGTAATGCCAAAAAGGTCACGGCCCCTTCCCATAGACCTGGCACCGGGATGGGCGTTGAAAGTTCCCCTTAGTTTATCGTGGTGTTTTGCATAACGCTGGGGAATCAATACTTCCACTTTTTTACCGTTAAGTTCATCTGGCCCGTAACCAAACAAGCGTTCGGCAGAGGGATTTGCTACCTGTATATGACCGTTTTCGTCAGCTACCAAAATTCCCTCAGTCGCATACTCAAAGAGGGCTTTGAACTGAATATGATTTGAAAAATTCCCGGGCATACACAAAAATAATTTACAGATAAGACAAATATGCCTATTCCCGTTAGCCTGAAATATGACATACGTCATTTTTTGAAAAATAGGGGTACCCTAATATTGCAACTGTAAAACAGGCTTTATGGCATTACAAACGGCACCCGATTCTGTCCAGTGTTTTCATTGTGGTGAAGATTGCGGTTCAGGCGTTATACATGCCCATGCAAAAGAATTTTGCTGCAGCGGTTGTAAAATGGTGTACGAGATACTGAATGAAACAGGGCTTTGCGATTATTATTCAATTAGCCGAAATCCGGGCATTAACCGCAAAGAGTTAGCAAGGCCCGACAAATTTGCCTTCCTGGACGACGAAAAAATTATGAAACAGCTGGTTAGTTTCAGGGATGAAAACCAAACCCATATTTGTTTTTATTTCCCTCAGATCCACTGCAGCAGTTGCTTATGGCTATTGGAAAACCTAGGTCGAATTGATGTGCATATTATCAGTTGTAAGGTTAATTTTGAGCGGAAAGAAGCTGATATCATTTTTGACCATTCAAAGATAAGCCTCCGAAAAGTAGCTGAGTTGGTTACCTCAATTGGGTATGAACCTTATATCAGTTTCCAAAATTTAAATAAACCCAAAACTACTATATCGCGGGCTAAAATATACAAACTGGGTGTGGCTGGTTTTTGCTTCGCCAATATCATGTTATTGAGTTTTCCTGAATACCTTGGAATTGATGCGAAAGAAGCACAGCTCCTGTTTGTTTTCCGTAGTCTCAGCCTATTGCTTTCTTTACCCGTGTTTTTTTATGCTGCATCAGAATTTTATCTGAGTGCCTGGAAAAGCCTGCGACATGGGTTTTTAAATATTGATGCGCCAATCGTATTATCTGTACTCATAACTTTTACCAGGAGCCTGTATGAAATAGTTAGCGGTAATGGTGCCGGGTACCTTGATAGTATGAGTGGTATTGTATTTTTTATGCTGGTGGGCAGGGTACTGCAGGATAAAACCTATGCAGCCTTAAATTTTGAACGGGATTACACTTCCTATTTTCCGGTAGCGGTAACGAGGCTGGTAGCACGTAAAGAAGAAATTGTTAAACTGGATGATATCAAACTGAACGATACTTTGCTTATTCATAACCAGGAACTCATACCTGCTGATGGTATCTTAACGAGCGGTACTGCCCTGATAGATTATAGTTTTGTGAATGGAGAAAGTTACCCGGTAAAAAAAGAAATGGGAGAGATCGTTTATGCCGGTGGAAAGCATCTCAGCAGCAATATTGAAATACTGGTTATTAAAGAAGTTGCCCAGAGTTACCTTACCAAACTTTGGAACAGGCAGGAACTGAAAGAAGATAAAAAAAATCAGCAACACTCATTTGTACATCTGCTTAGTCGTTACTTTACGTGGATTGTTTTGGGTATTGCCGTTTGTGCAGCATTGTATTGGTACCAGTTTGCATCCGCCAAGGTATGGGATGCGGTAACATCTATATTAATCATTGCGTGTCCATGTGGTTTATTGCTTAGTAATACATTTACCAACGGTAACATTCTCCGCAGGCTTGCCAGAAATAGTTTTTATTTACGCAATGCCCAGGTAATCGAAGATATTGCCGCGGTAGACTATATTGTATTTGATAAGACAGGGACGCTCACTACCGGGCGTTTTGATAATATTGAATATGAAGGCATGCCTTTAGATGCTAAAATGCGCAGTGAAATTTCTGTGCTTGCAAAACAGAGTACACATCCCCTTTGTCAGTCTATTGGTAAGTGGACCGGTAGTCCTAACAATTTTAAAATTGCTGCTTATAAGGAAGTTGCCGGAGAAGGTATTGAAGGTATAGTAGATGAAGACTTGATATCGCTCGGATCGGGCAGGTACGTGGCTGGCAAAACTGGAACGGAAGATGTTTCGGCTGTGTATGTATCCATTGAAGGAAATGTAATGGGGCGATTTATTTTTAAGAACCAATACCGCAACAGGTTACCTGAGTTAATTAATGAGTTGAAAGGGAATTATGGAATGGCAGTATTAAGCGGTGATAATCCCGGTGAAAAATATGCCCTTGCGAAACTTATTGGGAATAATGCAGAGATCCTGTTTAACCAGGGTCCTAAAGACAAACTGGATGCCATCAAAAAAATGCAAAAAGAAAAATATGTGGTGATGATGATAGGCGACGGATTAAATGATGCCGGTGCTTTGCGACAGGCTAATGTGGGCATTTCAATTGTAGAAAATAATAATAATTTTACACCGGCAAGTGATGCTATTTTAAATGCTGCAATGTTGCCCAAGCTTTCCCGGTTCATTCAATTATGTAGATTCAATAAAAAAATTGTGGTTACCGCTTTTATCATTTCTGCGCTTTATAACATTATTGGTTTATATTTTGCAGTACAGGGAAGCCTGCAACCTGTGATTGCAGCGATACTTATGCCATGCAGCAGCATCAGTATTTTAATGATCACATTCGGGTTAAGCAATATCAAAGCAAAAACGTTAGGAATATAGCGAGGATGTTCAGTTCCGCTCTTTAGTCAAGCTGCTTTTTTCTGCCGGTAGGGGTTATTATTTCTTTTTCATTTTACTGTTGATTATCAAAACATGACGAATGTCATATTTTGCCTTGAGGCTTATCATTTAAGCAGTTAAATGCAGAAAATACATTTGTGTATTCTAAAAATGTATCATGAGTGCTATTATACTTTTATTGATTGCGAGTATTAGTGTAGCATCCCTTTTTTTGCTGGGTTTTATTTGGTGTGTTAAGAGTGGTCAGTATGATGATGAAGAAAGCCCGCCTATCCGTATGCTTTTCGATAATAAAAAACCTGATGAACGTTAATTAACCTGTAGCATAATCCACCTTATATTTTAACACGACTGTATGGAATTAGAAAAATTTTATTACGATAACAAGATTGTAAAAATGTTTGCCTATGCTACCATTGTATGGGGTGTGGTAGGTATGCTAGCAGGGTTATTGGCTTCGGTTCAACTTTTTTTACCGGCAGCAAATTTTGGCCTGCCCATTACTACTTTCGGCCGTTTACGACCTGTGCATACCAATGCCGTAATTTTTGCATTTGTAGGTAACGGAATTTTTATGGGTGTTTACTATTCCCTGCAGCGTCTTTGTAAAGCAAGGATGTTTAGTGATGCGTTGGGTAAAATTCATTTCTGGGGCTGGCAATTGATCATTGTTACAGCAGCTATTACACTTTTGGCAGGCTACACAACCGGTAAAGAATACGCCGAACTGGAATGGCCCGTTGATATTGCCATTACAATAATATGGGTATTATTCGGTATCAACTTATTTGGTACGATCTTAAAAAGAAGGGAGAGCCATTTATATGTAGCTATCTGGTTTTATATAGCTACCTGGGTTACTGTTGCTTTATTGCATATAGTAAACTCCTTCGAACTTCCTTTTGCCCCATTCAAAAGTTATAGTGTGTATGCAGGTGTACAGGATGCATTGGTACAATGGTGGTATGGACATAATGCGGTGGCTTTCTTTTTAACTACTCCTTACCTGGGTATCATGTATTATTTTTTGCCTAAAGCTGCTAACAGGCCGGTATATAGTTACCGGTTATCCATCATCCATTTCTGGGCATTGATATTTATTTATATATGGGCCGGGCCGCACCACTTGTTATACACCGCATTACCCGATTGGGCACAAAGCCTTGGTGTGGTATTTAGTATTATGCTGATAGCCCCTAGTTGGGGTGGTATGCTTAACGGATTGTTTACACTGCGCGGTGCATGGGATAAAGTACGTGAAGAACCTGTGTTGAAATTCATGGTTGTAGCTATTACCTGTTATGGTATGGCTACTTTTGAAGGACCCATGCTTAGTTTAAAAAGCGTGAATGCGATTTCGCATTTCACAGACTGGACCATAGCACACGTGCATATTGGTGCATTGGGATGGAATGGATTTTTAACTTTTGGTGTACTCTACTGGATCATCCCGAAGATATTTAATACAACACTTTACTCAAAAAAACTGGCCACAAACCACTTCTGGATAGGTACTATCGGTATCGTGCTGTATGCTGTACCACTCTATTGGGCGGGTTTCGCCCAGGCAAGTATGTGGAAACAGTTTACAGAAGAGGGTACCATTAAATACCAGTTCCTCGAAACGGTTACACATATCATACCTATGTATGTAACAAGAAGTATTGGTGGTGCACTTTATCTCTCGGGTGTTTTGGTGATGGTATTTAATCTATATAAAACGATTAAGTCAGGTAAACTCGTTGCCAATGAAGCAGCAGAAGCTGCACCATTAAGTAAAATAGCAGACACACATGGTAAACAATACTGGCACAGATGGATCGAGAGAAGGCCCATACAAATGCTGGTGTTTAGCCTGATTGCAGTTTCAATAGGCGGTATTTTAGAATTGATCCCTACATTTTTAATTAAGTCCAATGTTCCAACAATCGCATCTGTTAAGCCCTATACACCACTTGAATTACAGGGCAGAGACATTTATGTGCGGGAAGGCTGTTATAACTGCCACTCACAAATGATCAGACCTTTCAGGGATGAAGTGGCGAGGTATGGTGAATATAGCAAGGCAGGTGAATTTGTTTATGACCATCCTTTCCAGTGGGGAAGTAAAAGAACCGGTCCTGACCTTGCAAGAATTGGTGGCAAATACCCCGACAGCTGGCATTACAACCATATGTTGGAACCACAAAGTATGAGCCCCGGTTCTATTATGCCATCCTACGCCTGGCTATTGGATGATAAAATTGATACCGCTATCACACCGGCAAAAATAAGGGCTATGATCACCTTGGGTGTTCCCTATCCAGCCGGATATGATAAACAGGCCAACACGGACCTGATGGAACAGGCAAAAAAAATCAGTAATAAACTCGCCGAAGACAAAATAACAACACCTGCCAACAGGGAAATTATTGCATTGATCGCATACCTGCAGCGGATGGGAACAGATATCAAAATAGGGCAGAAACCCGCAGCACAAAAATAGTAAACAGTTTCAGAAATAGAAAACCGTAAAAACATTATATGAAATTTATTAATTATCTGGAAAAAATAGCTGGCGTAGACATATATGCTTTAGCATCTTTCAGCATATTCTTTACTTTTTTTATAGTAATGGCATTGTGGGCATGGAAGGCAGATAAAACAATGATAGATGAAATCAACCAACTACCTCTACACAATTAAAGAAATGGCTATGCGTAAAAATAAAAACAGTTGGTATAAACACGCAGCAATCATTGCATGGATACTTCCCTTGCAGGTGCTCGCGGCGGAAGCGCCCGTTAAATCAGCTATGGAAAACCCCGTTATACAGGTATTTCTGGTTATCATAGCTATACTGGCAGTCTGTATTGTATTACTTGCGAATGTATTGGTAGGTGCTGCACAATTTAAAATGAAACAACTAAAAGAAACCAGAGAAAAGGAAAGCCCGTCAGTTGCAAAATTTACAACACTGATCATTTTGATCATGCTTTCCGTAAACAGTTTTGCTGCTGATGTGCCTGTACCGAAAGTGGATACTTTTGGGGGGATAGCTTCGGGTTCCTTTTATGCATTACTCGGTGTTGTGTTAGCTGAAATGTTTATCCTATTCCTGCTTTCCTATAACCTAAAGATTTTATTAAGGCAGGAAAAAATTTCTGTGGAGTCAGTAAAAGAGGCTCCTCAAATAAACAAGTGGGTAAATTTGTGGGAAAAAATAAACAGTTTCAGGCCGGTTAAAGAAGAAACACAAATTGATCTTGGCCACGATTATGATGGCATCCGGGAACTCGATAACCGTTTACCACCCTGGTGGCTCTATGGTTTTTATGCATGTATTGTTTTTGCTGTTGTGTATTTATGGCAACACGAAGTGGTGCATTCAGCTCCATCCAGTATTGAAGAATATACAATGGCCATGCAGAAGGGGGAAGAAGAAAAAGAAATATACCTGAAAAATGCAGCCAGTAATGTTGATGAAAATACGGTAAAACTGCTTGCCGATGAAAGTAACCTGACATCTGGTAAAGCTATTTTTACAACAGTTTGTGCTGCCTGCCACGCTGCAGATGGAGGTGGACTGGTGGGCCCTAATTTAACGGATGATTATTGGTTGCATGGCGGAAGTGTGAAAGATATTTTTAAAACCATTAAATATGGCTGGCAGGAAAAAGGAATGAAAAGCTGGAAGGATGACTATACACCTGTACAGATAGCGCAATTATCAAGTTATATAAAAAGTCTTCATGGTAAAACCCCTGCCAAAGCAAAAGAACCACAGGGTGTTTTATTTAACGAGAATGAAAAAAAATCAAATGACTCGCTTATAAAAGGTATTGATAGTTCAAAAATAGAAATAGGTGGTAAAAAAACTGTAAGCACATCTTAATGACAGATGAGACTATACATATTAATGAACCACTCACCGAAGATTTCCGCGATCACCTCGCAACAGTTGATGAAAGAGGTAAACGTAAATGGATATTTGCCTACCGTCCACATGGCCGGTTCTATCGGATACGGAGTGTACTTAGTATTATTTATTTCCTTGTTTTTTTCGGACTTCCTTTCATACAAATAAACGGCAGGCCATTCATTATGCTGAATATTCCAAAGGGAAGGTTCATCCTTTTCTCTAAAGTATTTTGGCCGCAGGATTTTTTTATTTTCGGCCTGGGAATGGTTGCTTTTATTTTCTTCATTATTCTTTTCACAGCGGCATTCGGAAGGTTGTTTTGCGGATGGGCATGTCCACAAACTAATTTTATGGAAATGATGTTCCGTAAAGTAGAATACTGGATAATAGGAGATGCACCCGTACAACGTCAATTGCAAAAAGCTCCATGGGATAACAAGAAGATCGCTAAGATAACGGCTAAGCACATTGCTTTTTTTATACTTTCCTGTATTATAGCTAATTTTTTTCTGGCATACATCATTGGTATTAAGGAGTTAGAGAAAATTATTACTGAACCTGTTTCGGAGCATGTTATTGGTTTTACTTCGCTGCTTGTATTCAGCACTGTGTTTTATGCAGTATATGCGTTCTTTCGTGAGCAGGCATGTACGGTGGTTTGTCCTTATGGAAGATTACAGAGCGTATTGCTTGATAAAAATTCAATGATCGTAGCGTATGATTACAAACGAGGTGAGCCGAGGGGGAATGACAAGACTAATCCTGAATTGCAACATGGGGATTGTATTGATTGTTTCCAATGTGTAAAAGTTTGTCCAACAGGGATAGATATCCGGAATGGGGTGCAGATGGAATGTGTTGGTTGTACTGCCTGTATTGACGCCTGTGACCATATTATGCTGAAAACAGGTAAAGAAAAAGGATTGATCCGATATGCTTCAGAAAACTCAATTGCTAACGGGGTTCGGTTGCACTATACCACCAGGATGAAAATGTACACTGCCTTGTGTGGAGTGGTAGTTATGGTGTTGGCTGTTATTTTATTTACCAGGAAAGATGTAGATGCTACCATCATGCGTACCCCGGGTATATTATACCAGGAAAGGGCGAACGACAGTATTTCAAATCTCTATAATATAAAAGTGGTGAATAAAACCATAGTTGAAATCCCATTAACAATAAAATCTGAGTATGCCGGCGGGCGGGTACAAATTATTGGCAAACCTTTTATTGATGTGCAGAAAGAAGGACAAGGAGCAGGATCATTTTTCGTTATCCTTCCCAAATCTTTTATTACCAAACGAAAAACCGAAATACAGCTTGGCCTTTACCAGGGCGATAAAAAAATTGCCATAATGAAGACCAATTTTTTAAGCCCAATAGCGAAATAAAATAGGTAAAATATTTTGAAGAGATCATCAGTTCACATTATTATATTATCATTTAATTAGTTTTTATGAATTGGGGAAACAGGTTGGTGTTAGTCTTTATTGTATTTGCGGCCCTGATCGGTACACTCGTATACAAAAGTATGCATACTAAATTTGAGCTGGTAAGTAAAGACTACTATACTGATGAGTTACGCTACCAGGAAAAGATAAATGGCAAAGCCAACGCAGAGAAAAGGAGTAAAGTAACTGTTGTTGAAAATGCCGATAGCATAATTATCAATTTACCTATTGAACAGGAAGCCAAAGGAATTGCCGGGGAAGCCTGGTTCTATTGCAGCAGTAATGCAGCAAACGACAGGAAAATAAAATTGATGCCTGCCATGCATAATCGGCAGGCTATTTTTAAAAAAGAAATGGTTAACGGCAGTTACCAGTTAAAACTCAGCTGGCAGGATGGTTCAGTAAATTATTATGATGAAAAAATGATAACCATTCATTAATATGCCTTGGCAATTATTCATATCAGGTTTTGTACTGGGTATCTTCAGCAGTTTTCATTGTATTGGTATGTGTGGCCCCATTGCATTATTGTTGCCGGTTCAGGGTTTGTCGGCGCGTAAACGGTTTACTGGAATATTGCTATACAATTTCGGCAGGGTGTTTACCTATACGATAATCGGGTGTTTTTTGGGTCTTGTGGGAAGGCGTATTTATTTAGCCGGATTTCAGCAATTATTTTCAATTGTAATGGGTATACTCATCCTTATATTGTTGATTTTATTTATACTGAACAAACGGTTTTTTCATAACGGTCATACGGGTATTGTATTTACTGCCATCAAAACATTCATAGGAAAGCAGTTGATGCACCAGCATTTGGTTGCTTTATTTTTAATTGGAACTGCCAATGGGCTATTACCATGCGGTATGGTTTATTTTGCGTTGGTTGGTGCATTGGCAACCGGCAGTGTAGCCCATGCTTCCGTATTTATGGCTGCTTTTGGTTTAGGTACGATACCGTTGATGATGCTGCTAAGCCGTTTCGGTAGATTTATTACGGCACAGGTACGGAATAAAATTAAAACTATTATTCCATTTTTTGTAGCCACAATGGCTATTCTGATGATACTTCGGGGAATGAACCTGGATATACCTTATATAAGTCCTTTTTTCAATAGTGTAAGTGGGGAAGCTGTTCGTTGCCATTCATAACTTCATTAAGTACCGGCACTTTATTCCTTCTCTTCATTAACATTACCCACACTCTCGCCCCTTCTGGTTACAAGGCCCTTTATTGCTTTTAACATATTTCTGGTTATATTTAATCATGCACCGCTTTGAAGCCTTATTTAATCACGCTTCCATGGGAATTGTGATGGCAAATAGTTCGGGTACTATTCAATCTGTAAATCCATTTGCTTTAAAGCTTTTTGGCTATACCGATGATGAAATTATCGGGAAGCCTGTTGAAACACTCATTCCTAACCGCTATCATCATAAACATATACATAATAGGGAAACCTATGCGAACAACCCGAAGAGCCGGCCCATGGGTGTGGGGATGGATCTTTTTGCGGTTAAAAAAGATGGTACTGAATTTCCTGTAGAAGTAGGCCTGGGTAATTATATTACCGAAGGTGAGCAGAATCTCATCGCATTTATCAGTGATATATCTGTTCGAAAGAAAGCCGAAGCAGAAATTGAAAAACTGAATAGTGAACTGGAAATGACTATTGAGCAGCGTACAAGGGACCTAACAGAAACCCTCAGGCAACTTGAAATATCCAGAGATCGTCTGGAAGGTGTTCTATCATATCAAAACGCATTATTCGAAAATGCAGGTGTTATGCTTATGGCTACAGATGAAACAGGTGTGATCAGGCTTTTTAACCCTGAAAGTGCAACTAATATGGGATATACCGAATTAGATGTGATCAATAAAAAGAATATCATTTCATTTCATGATGCAAAAGAGATAGCTGTTAAGCGGAAAGAATTGTTTAACGAATACCAAATAAATGTAAAAAATAATTTTGATGTTATTGTAGAAAAATCGAAACGAAATATCCATGAAGAGGTACAATACACATATATAAAAAATAACGGATCTACTTTCCCAGCCTCGGTCACTATCACGGTAATAAAAGATGGTATAGGAAAAATAACAGGGTTTATGGTGATTGCGATTGATATTTCTGAAAGGAAAAAGGCCGAAGCGGAATTACGGTCTGCGTTGGAAAAAGAGAAAGAACTAAATGAGCTCAAATCCCGGTTCGTTTCTATGGCTTCGCATGAGTTTCGTACCCCTTTAAGTACAGTTCTTTCCTCTACCTATCTAATTGAAAAATATACAGCAACCGGGGAGCAGCCAAAACGTGAGAAGCATTTAAGCCGGATCATCTCATCTGTAAATATGCTTACAGATATCCTGAATGATTTTCTTAGTGTTGGGAAGATTGAAGAAGGAAAAATACAGGTGAAGCGGACATTGTTTAGCATACAGGAACTAGTTTCTGAAACCACAGATGAAATGCGCATTAACCTGAAACCCCATCGGTCAATTGTATATAACCATTCAGGCAATACAGAAGTGCTGATGGATGCATCTATGCTTAAGCATATTATAATGAACCTGGTTTCAAACGCAGGTAAGTTTTCACCTGATCATAACCCGATTGAAATTAAAACAGATTGTTATGATCAGCAGGTTATTGTTTCAGTGAAGGACTTGGGGATAGGGATATCAAAAGACGATCAGAAACACCTGATGGAACGTTTTTTTAGAGGAGCAAATGCCGGAAATATACAGGGAACAGGGCTTGGGTTACATATTGTTTCAAAATATGCAGAACTGATGAATGGCAAAGTGGTATGTAAAAGTGAATTGGAAAAGGGAACCGAATTTATTATCACATTTGATTTAAATAGTACCGATCATGAAAAAAATATTAGTTATTGAGGATAATGATGATATCCGTGCCAATACTGCAGAAATACTGGAATTGTCGGGTTATAAAGTTATTGTGGCGGAAAACGGTAAAACCGGCGTTGAGAAAGCCATTGAGCACCACCCAGATCTTATTATTTGCGATATAATGATGCCGGTGTTAGATGGCTATGGCGTACTGCATGCCATACATAAAAACAATACCATCAGAAATGTGCCTTTTATTTTTCTAACGGCAAGAACAGAACGTAGTGATTTTAGGAGGGGCATGGAACTAGGTGCCGATGACTATCTTACCAAACCGTTTGATGGTACAGAATTGTTAAATGCTGTAGACAGCCGTTTGCGAAAACTCGAACTTTTGAAAGAGGAATTATTGCCAGGCTTGGATGGCCTTAAACACTTTATGCATGAATCTCTGGGCAAGGATATATTCGAATCGCTTACAGAAGGACGGAATGTGAACACCCATAAAAAAAAGCAAACCATTTACCATGAGGGCAATCATCCGGTGAAGTTGTATTATATTGTTAAAGGAAAAGTGAAAACGTATCGCTCTAACGATGATGGTAAAGAACTGGTTACTGATCTTTTTAGTACCGGTGATTTTATAGGTCATATTGCCCTGTTGGAAGGAACCACTTATCGGGATACTGCCGAAACCCTTGAAGAAACTGAACTGGCTATTATACCCAAGGAAGATTTTGAACACCTCCTGAATAATAACAGGGAAGTAGCTCAAAAATTTATCCGGCTATTGGCAAGAAATGTGTCAGATAAAGAAACACAATTATTAGGGCTTGCGTATAACTCGCTTCGAAAAAAAGTAGCGGAAGCACTTATACTGCTGCAAAAAAAATATGGGAAATCAGATGAAATATTTTCGATTGATATCAGCCGCGAAGGGCTGGCAACCATTGCAGGTACCGCCACAGAATCATTGATCAGGACATTGAGTGATTTCAAAAGTGAAAAACTCATTGATATAAAAAGTGGCTGTATACATATTTTAGATTCAAAAAAATTAACTGGTCTGTTGAATTGATATTAATTTCTTTCATACTTTTTAATCAACTGCCTTTTTTTTCCTTCACCTTGTACTGGTATGCTTACGTGGAGATGTTTAATGATAGATATGCGCTGCAAGCGCTAACACTTTTCAAACCTGCCTGTGATCTCTGTTATTTTAATCCGGTACATAATATACTTTATACGGCTCTTATTTTCTAATTCGTCGTTGCCATCATATGCATGTTCGTGTTTATGTACAGTACTACCCGTTAGTAATGAAAAAATACGTGTAAAGAGAATATCTCTTGCCTTTTTTTCTTCCACATCTTTTAATTCTTCAAAATTTCCGAATACAACCACAGATTGCCAATTGCTCATGTCAGTCATGGTATCAACTTCAAAACAGATAGCCGGATTTTTTCTGAGCAGCGTAAGTTTTGTCCCTTCATTGGTTTGGCAATAAATAAATTCTCCATCATAGGTATAGGTTACAGGAACTATATAGGGTTGTTTGCCATCTGTACAAGCCAGTCTGCCCAATACCTGACTTAAAAGAATATTTTCTATCTGCAGCTTGGTTAATTGTCCTGCGGCCGGTGAAGGTTTTATAAACTCAGTTATCATTTTTTAATAAATTATGCATTACGGTAAACGCCTTTCTGTTCATGACTCAAAATTACCAATGTTACTGTCTTGCAATTATGATAGTTATTAGTACCAAAAATGATAGATCTCATAATTAGCCTGCGTTCTTTAATTACCCAGTTGTTAAAGCAAAAATGCTTATGCATTTACCTTTATTAGCTGTTCTGCAGATGGGACATTAAATATTTTATCATGGGCATGTGGATATTCGCATTGTATTGGTTACATTAGCCATTTTCCGGAAACCATTAATTTGTAACTGTTTTTATCCTTAAATACATGTACGATATCTGTTGTATTGGTCATATTACATTAGACAAAATAATCACGACAAAATCGGTTGTACATATGGCTGGAGGAACTTCTTTTTATTTTTCTAATGCCATATCCAATATGGATATAAGTTATATACTGGTTACCTCGCTGGCTGAAAAAGAAATGCAAACGGTTTTTGACCTCCGAAGCAATGGAATAGAAGTAAAAGTGTTACCCGGGAGGTATACGGTTTACTTTGAGAATAATTATGCTGAAAACCAGGATCACAGAACGCAACGTGTATTTCAAAAAGGAGATCCTTTCACTGCACAACAATTGATGGATATTGATGCAGGAATATTTCATTTGGGTTCTTTGCTGGCAGATGATATTTCGTTAGAAACCATTAAAATTTTGGCAGGTAAAGGAATCCTTTCATTGGATGTACAAGGTTTTTTACGTGAAGTACGCAATGAGCAGGTATGCCCCATTGATTGGCCCGAAAAAAGAGAAGCACTTAAATATATCACTATCCTGAAAGCCAATGAATATGAAATGGAAGTATTAACCGGACAAGCAAACGTGCGAAATGCTGCTAAATTATTAAATGAATGGGGTGTGCAGGAAGTTGTTATTACACTCGGTAGCAAAGGCTCTGTTGTTTATAAAGACAATAACTTCTTCGATATCCCTGCTTATTGCCCAGACTCAGTAGTTGATGGAACCGGATGTGGTGATACCTATATGGCCGGCTATCTTTATCAAAGAAGAAAGGGAGCTGATATACAAATTGCGGGAGAATTTGCAGCAGCTATGGCTACCTTAAATATTCAATCTTCAGGCCCTTTTATTGGTAATGAAGAAGATGTTTTTAAACTTCTTGCTGAAGGTAGGAAAGAATTTTTCTCTATTGATTAACCCTGAAAAAAGGATTGTGACCGAAATTTAATTTTTATCAGCTAAAAAAATGATATAAGCCGAATAGTGATTTTAGCGTGTTAAAACACCGTTTACTGTACTGAAAATACATATCGCTTATTGGGTTCCTGTCGACTGTGCGGGATGATTTTTAATGATAAGACTACACTAGCGTTGCGTCTTAATTATATGATTTTCAATTGAATACAGTTTTGTTCTTTGACATCTTGATTTTCATTGTTTAAAAATACTTCTCGGATCGCCTTTTTTTCAAAGGGTGCTATGCTAATGTATTGAATGATTTCATATGGGGTATGTGTCAAATTAAGTTTCTTTTTTGCAATAGCAACAAGTACATAAACTGATATCGCTACCCATATCTGAGTCTTTACTGCATTCTCACTAAATCCCCAAAACGATTGAACTTTTAAATTTTGTTTGATCCATTTAAAAAATAATTCTATACCCCATCGCTGTTTATAAAGTTGTGTGACTGTTTCGGCATTTACTTTAAAGTTATTCGTTAAAAAAACAAAAGTCCTGTCATACTCTGAATCATAAAATTTTATACGGCGTAAGCGTTCGGGATATCGTTGACTACTATTAATTCCGGTTAGTAAAATATCCTGATCACATAGTATTCCAAATTTTCTGTTTTTTGGTCTTGATTCGATTCGTTTAAATTGAAGATTTTCTTTAGCACGAACAACAAAATAAGCTTTGTCCTGCTTTAAGTTGTACAGTCTGACAAAATCGACGTAAGCCTTATCCATTATATAATAGCTGCCTTTTTGAACAGGGATCAAATCCATCATATTAACATCGTGAACATTACCTTCTGAAATGAAAATAAACTCAGGAATTGATGTTTTCAAATCAAGTAACGTGTGGATTTTAATTGCCGCTTTTGTTGAACGAAATGGAGCCCACATGAAAACTTCTAAACAAAGATCTACTGTTGTTGAATCTAAAGCGAATATGTTACCTTTTAGTTTGATCTCGAGTTGGTTGTCTTTTTCATAAAATGCTTTAGCTTGTTCGATTAGTTTAATTCCAAAGTCCTGAAAAATATGCCAATCTCTTTTCTCATTTGCTCTTGATATAGTTGATTTATTTACGGCTTTACCAATTCCCAAATGATAAACTTTGTCCGCATTGAGTTTCAAACAAAACATTGTATCACTCATACTCTCTCGGTGTGTTAATTGACCAAATGCCAAACAAAGAAATTGCTTCCAACAGGTGAACTCTTTCGCTTTATAGTTCCCATTATATCTCTTAACACAAACTTTAAAAATGTCCTGGGAAGCAAAATCCATAATCTGAGTGAAAGTCATTCGTCCTTGGTTCATTATCAATCGTTTACGCAAAGGACGATAAAGAACTAAATTCAAATCAACGCCGACCTGAATTCGGCTCAAACAATGACCCATCAAGTGTTTCAAAGAACTTTTATCATAAACAACGCAACGCTAGTGATAAGACTACTTTAATACATTAGCTGCCAAAGGTTTTTGTATCCTCTTAGCCGGGTTTCAATTTTTATAGATAAATTGGTGTTTTAAACCAACTGAACAGTATGAAAAAATTGCTAACCTGCTTTACGCTCCTTTGTTCTTTATTCGTAATCAATTCTTTTTCCCAGGATAAACCTGAATGGAACACCATATTTGCAAAAATTAATCAGGAAGTGTTGTCTAATTCAAAAGCATACAGTTCACTCAAACAGGCAACGGAAACCATTGGCCACCGTTTAAC
Source organism: Bacteroidota bacterium (assembly GCA_025356235.1). Lineage (GTDB taxonomy): Bacteria > Bacteroidota > Bacteroidia > Chitinophagales > Chitinophagaceae > Sediminibacterium. The sequence goes on along the minus strand of JANXUL010000255.1, from coordinate 3,074 downwards.
GGGTTCTGCCAATGGTAAGAAAGCAGAGGAATATGCATATAACCTTCTAAAATCTTATGGCTACACCAACCTGCGTTACCAGCCATTTGAAGTAGAAAGCTGGAGCAGGGGTTCATTAGCTGTAACTATCGGGCCGGATGCCAAAAACCTTCAGACCATCAAATCTGTTTCATTGGCGCATTCTCCAGTAAAGGTAGATTTGAATTTAGAAGTGGTAGATATGGGTAATGGCCTTGAAGAAGATTACCTGTCGAACCCGGGTAAAGTAAAAGATAAAATTGCATTGGTGTATTTGGGTGTGTTGCCCGGATCAAAAGAAGGTACAAAATCCCTGCACCGTTCAGAGAAAACAGCCATTGCTATTAAATATGGTGCAAAAGGCATTATTGTAATCAATACTGCCCCCCGGGGTATTTTATTAACCGGTACCGCATCGGTTACCGGTAAGCTCATACCCATTCCCGCTGTTTGTGTGGGTAAAGAAGATGGTATGCAGTTGAAAGAGAAATTGGGAATGGGAAAATTATACAGCCATATTGCTATGACTAACTTTTCAGGTCTTATCAAAGCTAGAAATGTTGTAGCTACCATTAAAGGTAAAATGCTTTCTAATGAAAAAATAGTGGTTGGTGGCCATTTAGATAGTTGGGACCTTGCAACAGGTGCCATTGATAACGGTATCGGTTCTTTCTCTGTACTGGATATGGCAAGAACTTTTAAAGTACTGAACCTGCAACCCGAACGCACGGTAGAATTTGTTATGTTCATGGGAGAAGAAGAAGGGTTATTAGGCTCTAAAGCGTATGTAGCAGCGGCCGTAAAAGATAAAAGCATTAACCAGCTCCGCTATATGCTTAACTACGACATGACCAATGACCCTAAAGGATATGCTACCACTGCTGAAGAAAGTAAAGAGTTGTTTCAGGCTATTGGCAGTATCGCACATTCATTGGATACTGCTTTTAAGAACCAGTTTAGAAGTGGCGCCGGTTTGCATAGTGATCATGAACCTTTCATGTTGCGGGGAGTACCAACAGGTGGGGGTACAGGGGGTGGGTTGCCCAGGAATGTGTTGGACTGCTACCATGCCGATTGTGACGTGTTTACCCTGGTAGATGAGAAAGGAATGAAGAATACCGTACGTTTCAGCAGTATGTTATTATATGGGATTGCTGATGCAACAGAAATTAAAGCAAAACATTTTACCGACGAGGAAACCCGAAATTTTTTGCTAAAAAATAACTTAAAAGAACCTCTGCAGATAGCAGGTGAATGGCGTTGGAAAGAGTAAGTGGATAGCCTATTAAAAAAACAAGTAAATTATATCGAACAAGGAATATTGATTATGGATCTACATTCAATATTCCTTGTTCGATATTTAGTATTTCCTTCCCCGGTTCTCCCATTTTTTTTGAACGAGCAAGGATAATAATATTGATATCACAGCAGTTATCATACCCGCCCCAACATCCAATGGAAAATGTTGCGCTAAATAAATCCTTGAATAACCTACCAATAAAGCAAACAGAAAGCCAATAGGGATAACCCAGGTATTTTTAATGAACAGGCAGGCAAGTAAAAAAACACAAAACGCAGTAGTTGTATGTCCTGATGGGAAACTATAGGCACTCAGTAACTCAACACCCCGAACAGTATGTATCAGCCGGCCATCTGTAATAACAGCAGTGGGCCGCAGCATTTCAGGGAAAACGAAAATTTTGACAAGCTGTGTAATAAGTGTCGAAAAGAGAATAGCCGAAAATAAAAGTGGCAACTTATTTTTCTGATATTTTAGAAACAGTATAGCTACAGGCACTAAAATTATCCCATCACCTATATTTGTCCAGAAATGGAAAAAATAATCTGATGGTATACCCAAATCGGTATTTAGTAACAAAAAGAAATTAGTTCTGCCAATAATCAATGAGGTAACGATCAGATACAACCCCGCAGCGGTACTAATGATTGTTCCGATGATAAAATTCTTATAGGAATAGGGAGAAGTTATATCCATTTGACAGTGTTTGGATAAGCAAATCTATGATTTGTAGAGGGTTAATGAAACATAAAAAAAGATCCTGCCAAAACCGGCAGGACCTTTTGTAAACCCAAATACAAGTATGAAAAAAGTTATATCACGCCAGCCAGTTCAAGGCTTCGCTTTTTAAGGTTAATGATGTCAAGGTTGTCGATAATAGGCTCAGGCGTTAAAATAAGAGAACTGCCATTTTCTTTCCACCAGGTGCCCTCTATCAGCTGGTTTACATGCAATACGCCAATCAGGTATTTTCTTTCGGCTTCAGCGTGCCATTCTTCTATCCATTCAAATTTTTCACGTGGGATGTATTTCCAGTCATCAAAACTTACATACACTTTCAGATAATAGTCAGTTGTAAGTTCGTGTGGGGTATGATGATATAGTTTTTTGTATTCATAACGGTAGTTATACCGTAAGGCACCAATATCGCTCAATACGGCCGATGCAGTTGGGAAACTTCCCGCACCTTTTCCATAGAAAAATTGTTTATCGGCGAATCCGCTTTCTATAACTACGCCATTATATTCATTCTTAACAAACGATAAAGGCTCATCATGTTTTACAAACTGCGGTAATACAAATGCGGCTACTTTTCCGTTATTCAGTTTTTTTGCCTGGGCAATTAATTTTATATCCAGGCTTTTTTCTTTGGCAACAACCGCATCGCTTAGCTGTATACTTTGAATGCCGGTGAATAAAAGATTGTCCGGGTGTTCCACAATGCCATACGCGTGATTTAGCAAAATGGTCCATTTATTTACGGCATCGTATCCTTCTACGTCCAATTTGGGATTACTTTCTGCAAAACCTAATTGCTGGGCCAGTATCAAGGCCGCCTGAAAATCTAATTTATCCTCAAACATTTTAGTAAGGATAAAATTGGTAGAACCATTTACGATGGCTTTAATGGAATGCAGCAGGTCATTATCATAATATTCTTCCAGGTTACGTATAACGGGGATCGATGCGCAGGCAGCGGCTTCGCATAAGAAAGGCAGGCCTGTTTCCTGCTGCAGTTGCAGTATCTCGGGCAGAT
>JANXUL010000238.1 GCA_025356235.1 Bacteroidota bacterium | reverse complement strand
GTTGCAGCAGAACCCGCACTGTTAAATTTCACGCTGGTATTTTGTATAGTGAATGTAAATACTGCTTTACAATTGGCTGGTACCGGATTAGGCCTGATTACCACTGTGCTTTCATATTTGCTTTCACAGCCATTTTTTGTTTTGATCACCAGGTACACGTGGTATGTGCCTGGTTTTGAATATTTATAAGATGGCTTGATCACATTGCCGGTTAATGATACAGAATTAGCACTGTCTGCATAATACCAGGTGCGGCTGATGATACTGTCTTCTGAAGAGCTGCCATGCGAATCTTCACTGTTGAAAATAATGGTTGAATCTTTTATTGTATAGTTGAAATAGGCTTTACAATTCACCGGCACAACTGTTGGCCTGATTACCACTGTGCTTTCATATTTGCTTTCACAGCCATTTTTTGTTTTGATAACCAGGTACACATGATATGAGCCGGGTTTTGAATACTTATATGATGGCTTGATCACATTGCCGGTTAATGATACAGAATTAGCACTGTCTGCATAATACCAGGTGCGGCTGATGATACTGTCTTCTGAAGAACTGCCATGCGAATCTTCACTGTTAAAAATAATCGTTGAGTCTTTTATTGTATAATTGAAATAGGCTTTACAATTCGCAGTTACTATTCCTGGCCTGATAATCACTGTTCCCGAATACTTGCTTTCACAACCTTTTTTAGTTTTAATTACAAGGTAAACATTGTATGAACCGGGTTTGGAATAAGTATGAGATGGGTTAATTACATTTCCTGTTAGAGATACAGAGGTTGAATTGTCTCCATAATACCAGGTACGGCTAATAATACTGTCATCATCAGAAGCTGCATGGGAACCCTCACTGTTAAAACGAATGGTTGAATCCTTTATAGTATAAGTGAATGAAGCTTTACAATTGGTAGGCGTTGGTAGTATACCTCCCATACTGTCACGCACAACTACGCTAAGGCAAAACGTTTTTTCACAACCTTTGGCAGTTCGTACCTGCACACAAACATAATAAACGCCTGTGTCTTTGTATTCCTTTAAAGGATTAACCTGGTTACCGTCGAGTGATGTGTTGTCGCCAAACTTCCAGGTTCTTTGTACAATACTGTCGCCCGATAATGTGCTGCTTAATCCACTGTTGAAGCGGATTTTTTTAGCACTTACTTTTTCTGTCTTTATCTGTAACTGAACATTACAGTCATTTGACGCGGGTGTAAAAACAACCGTACTGCAATATTTGCTTTCACAACCATTTTTGGTTTTAATGTATAAGCAAACAGTATAAATGCCGGGTTTGGTATAAGCATGGGTTGGGTCAACACTGTTACCGGTTAATGATGCTGTGCTGTCGCCGAAAGACCATATGCGGCTGATAATACTATCACCTGCGGGTGCCTCGGATCCATGACCGTTAAATTTTATACCTGTTGCTGCCGATATGTAAGAGAATGCTGCATGGCAATTGGTTGGTGGTATTATAGTGCCGGATTGAGGTGCACAAATGATAAAATTACTTTCAACAATATTGGGTGTGCCTACAACCTGTGGATGGTTTGTTATTTTGGCGCCATTGCAGCTTTCAACAATAATGATCAAATTCCTGATATCACCATCGCAGGTAAGCGTATCAGTATAGTAACCATTGGGATTGGTAACCTTGGTATGTGCCAATAAGCATGAATGGTTACTGCTGTCAGAATATATCCTGACTGTTTTGTTTGCTACTGGATGGTTGCTGCTGTCCTTTACATACCCTTTTATAATAACTGTATTGGCAAATACATTGGTTTGTAAAACCAGGAAGAAGGCAATCGAGATGAAGCGTATAATTTTTTTCATAACAGGTTTATTAACTTGTATGATAGATACACAGCCATTTCTGAGTGCAGCCTGCAACCCGGTTTTTTTTAACAGATTTTTTAATTTGGTGTATAATTGCGGCTTCCTGAAGCGGATAAATGCCTGTTTTTCCGTTTTTAGCTATTTCACCTATATAGTAACAAGCTTTCTTGTATTTGGCTGCCAATCCCTACTTTTGCGCCTGTTCTAAAGGGCATTACTTAAAAAATAAATATAATGGCAACTACATCCGACATCAGCCGTGGCATGATCCTGAAATTAGACGGCAGCTTATATTCCGTAGTAGAATTCGGTGAAAACAAAACAGCAAGGGCCGCAGCCAAAGTATGGGCCAAATTAAAAGGCGTGGACAACAAACGCTCTATTGAAAAAACATGGAACAGTGGTGAGAATATTTTCCCGGTACGGGTAGAAAAAAAGACTTTCCAGTTTTTGTATAAAGACGATACCGGCTTTAACCTTATGAATAATGAGAATTTCGAGCAGATTGCATTGGCCGAAGAAATGATAGACGCACCACAGTTTCTGATGGAAGGTGCCGAGGTATTCGTTTTTATCAATACAGAAACCGAACAGCCTATTGGTGCCGAACTTCCTGAAAAAATTGTGGTTAAGATCACTTATTGCGAGCCCGGATTAAGAGGCGATACCGCTACCCGTGCCCTGAAAGCCGCTACAGTGGAAACAGGAGCTACCGTTATGGTACCCCTTTTCGTAGAAGATGGTGAATTGATCAGGGTTAATACAAAGGATGGATCTTATGTTGAGCGCGTAAAAGAAGAAAAATAACCTTTCGGTTACCCTTTTGCTGTAGGAGAGTGATTTTACGAATCAACAGTTGAACTATGTTATATAATTATCTGTAAGAAAAGGCAACCTCGTGTTGCTTTTTTTATCTCCGTCAAGAACTCGCAAAAGGATGGGTTATACACTAAGTCCGAAATAAAGAAAATCTCCATTTTTATCAAAAAAAGGCTATTTTGCCCCACTATTTGACCAAAAATTACCGTTTTACCCCTAAAACCTGCCATTTATGGACTTAAAGCAAATTCACGAATTAATCAAAATCGTTAATAAAAGCAATATTGGTGAGATAAGTATAGAAGATAAAGATGGTAAGGTAACCATCAAACAGAAAGAAGAACCGGCAATAACTGTAGCTGCACCCGCTGCACAGGTATTTACCACAACCCCTCAGGCAACGGCCCCAGCTTCTCAACCTGCGGCTCCGGCCCCGGTCGTTAAAGCTGATAACCTGGTTACAATTAAAAGCCCAATGATTGGCACATTCTACCGCCGCCCATCTCCCGATAAACCTCTTTTAGCAGAAGTAGGAACAGAAATCGCCCCGGGCAAAGTAGTTTGTATTATTGAAGCCATGAAGCTTTTTAACGAAATAGAAAGCGAAATAAAAGGCACCATCGTAAAAGTATTGGTTGACGATGCGAGTCCGGTTGAATATGATCAGCCTTTGTTTTTGGTAGAACCCGCATAATCATTTGAAAATGTGGCAATTTGAAAGTTTGGGAATAAATTATTATTTCCGGATTCTTCAAATGCATCCTGATACATTTTCAAATTTTCAAATCTTCAAATTAAAATGATGTTCAAAAAAATATTAATTGCCAACAGGGGAGAGATAGCCTTACGTGTAATAAGAACTTGTAGAGAAATGGGCATTAAAACAGTAGCCGTTTATTCTACTGCCGATAAAGATAGTCTTCATGTGAAGTTTGCCGATGAAGCAGTTTGCATAGGTAAACCGGCCAGCATAGATTCTTACCTGAATATTCCCCATATCATGGCCGCTGCGGAAATTACGAATGCCGATGCGGTACATCCCGGCTATGGTTTCCTGGCTGAGAATGCAAAGTTTTCACAGATATGCGCCGATCATGGCATCAAGTTTATTGGCCCTACCCCGGAAATGATTAATAAGATGGGTGATAAGATCACTGCCAAAGAAACCATGATCAAAGCAGGTGTTCCCGTTGTACCCGGTGGTAAAGGATTGTTGGAAAGCATCGACCATGCTAAAATATCTGCCAAAGAAGTTGGCTATCCCGTTATTTTAAAAGCAACTGCAGGCGGTGGCGGTAAAGGTATGCGAGTGGTTTGGAATGAAAGTGAAATAGAAAAAGCCTATACCGACGCTAAAATTGAAGCAGCTGCTTCCGTTAAAAACGACGGGATCTACATGGAAAAATTTGTGGAAGAACCCCGCCATATAGAAATACAAATAGCAGGCGACCAATATGGTAATGTTTGCCATTTAAGTGAACGTGATTGTTCTATACAACGCCGTCACCAGAAATTGGTAGAAGAATCGCCATCGCCTTTTATGACGAAAGAGTTGCGCCAGAAAATGGGGGATGCTGCCATTAAAGCTGCATCGGCCATCAATTATGAAAGTGTAGGTACCATAGAGTTCCTGGTAGATAAGCACCGCAATTTCTACTTCATGGAAATGAATACCCGTATACAGGTAGAACATTGTGTAACCGAGGAAGTGGTTAGTTTTGATCTCATCAAAGAACAGATAAAGATCGCCATGGGCGAGCGTATCTCTGGGAGGAATTATGAGCCGCAGATGCATGCGATCGAATGCCGTATCAATGCAGAAGATCCTTATAATGATTTTCGTCCCTCACCGGGAAAGATCACTGTATTGCATACGCCCGGCGGACATGGTGTTCGTGTAGACAGCCATGTGTATGCCGGTTACGTTATCCCTCCCTATTATGATTCAATGATTGGGAAATTGATTACTGTGGCACAAACAAGGGAAGAAGCTATTGATACCATGTACAGGGCTTTGAGTGAATATGTGATAGAAGGAGTAAAGACAACCATTCCGTTCCATTTACAGTTAATGCAGAACGAAGATTTCAGGAAAGGAAATTTTACCACAAAATTCCTAGAGTCATTTAAGATGAAGTAAGCACGAAAAAGATTTCCGCAGATTCGAAGATTTTTTTATGGTATCTGCGGATCTGCAGTTTCGTTATTTTATGGATAGATGATAGATAGTTATTTCTGCACTAATGTATGTTCTTTAAAAAACTGGATGGCCGCCTCTATCTGATCATCAGATAACCCGATGGCTTTGTATCGGTGTTCTCTTTCTTTAAACATTGCCACGGTTCTGCGAATCCTGTTGAAATCGGATTCGGGTATAGCTGCAATAGTTAGTGCCTCTTTTTGTTTCCACACTTCTGTTTCAAACAACATATCAGCCTGCCGTCCGTTGATGCCTAATTTATCAATCAGTGGTTTTCGGTTGGGCGTTTTATACAACAATACCGCTCTTTGTAAGGATAGGGTATCAAAAATGTGATTGTAAGCCAGTGTAATAACAGCACAAGGTTCGGGATTACCAGCCCTTTCACGTTTAAAATCGGTGAGTGCTTTTACCTGATCACTGGATAGAAAAGCTTTGTATTTTTTGGTTACTTCCTGTTGCACTTCATTTGCGGTTGCAAATACCTCATTGGTATTCGCATCAATGCTTTTTTGTTGCAGCCTGGCCCAATAATCCACGTCGCCCACTTTATCTGCCTGTTCTAGTGTGAATTTTAATTTTTTCAGCAGGTCTGCTTTTTCGCAAAAGCCAAACAATTCCTTTAATTCTTCAGGTGTACGTGTAACTGGAATATCCTGTGCTGACAGGTTGTTTGCGAAAATGCAACTATAAACAAACGCAAGTGCAATAATTCTTTTTTTCATATGTCTAAATAAGTAGTGTAAAATAAAAATATTTCAAGACATGAATACGTTAAATAATAACGGTGCTCCAATGGAAGCACCGTTATTATTTACAACTGTGTCAGCAATTATTATTTGCCACCACCGCCTGGAGGACGCTGGCGTTGTTGGGCCATAGCTTCCATTACTTTCTTGGTAAGATCGGCGCCGATGGCTTTTTCGAGCCTTTTTTGCATTACTTCATTTACTTCTTTCATTTTAGCAGTTCTTTGCTCCTCGGTCATTTCTCTCATGTTGCCTCTTAAAGCCCTCATATCATTGCTAACAGCAATAACAGAATCAGACTGAACATCATTTAATCCCATGCCTTTATACCTTTCTTTCATCATGGCATTGCGTTGTTCCGGTGTCATTTGCTGGCCACCGCCGCCTTGTGCCATTAACGTAGTCATTGAACAACAAAGAACTACGGTTACTAATGCGATTACTTTTTTCATATTTGTACGTTTTATTTAAGGATCAGTAAATTAATGATTTTTAAGACTGTCAAATTTACTTTGTCGGTAGAGGGTGTTTCCCAGTCGGCATTTTATTGTTAATTCTCTGACAAGGCCAAAAAAAACCTGTTCCCGGAAAGCGGAACAGGTTTATGGTTGTGTAGTTAACAAATCCTATCTTAAAAACAGCATCTCGCGGTATTTAGGCAATGTCCATATATCGTCATCTACCAGGTGCTCTAACTTATCTACATGGTAGCGGATATCATCAAAGAAAGCGGATTTCACCTGGCTTTCATAAGCGATAGCCTTTGTTCGGGTGCTTTCAATATTGTTCACGATCTTTCTTGCTTCCACCATATCATGAACTTTTGCATGGATTACCTGTATATGCTCGCTTACTGCTTTCAAAATGTTTAACTGGCTGGCATAAGCCGTTTCGGGCAGGCCAGCTGCTTTTAATCCGTTTACATTCGTTAACAGATCATTCTGATACTTTACAGCAGCAGGTAAAATGTGGTTAATGGCCAGGTCACCCATAATACGTGCTTCTATCTGTACTTTTTTAATATACTTCTCCAACTCTATCTCATGTCTTGCTTCTAACTCCGAATGGGTATATACACCGTTTGATTCAAACAGTTTCTTGGCTTTTTCTGTCACCATCGCGTCTAAAGCAATCGGTGTTGTTTTCAGGTTGGGTAAGCCACGGCGCTGCGCCTCATGGTGCCACTCGTCACTATAGCCATCACCTTCAAACAATACTTTTTTGCTTTCAACAATGTATTTCTGAATCACCTGCATAATGGCAATCTCTTTTTTATCGCCCTTTTCCATTAGTGCATCTACATCTATCTTGAATTTCTTCAGGGTATCGGCCATAATGGTATTCAAAACGGTCATGGAAATTGCACAGTTCGCGGAAGAACCTACTGCGCGGAACTCGAATTTATTACCGGTAAAGGCAAAAGGAGAGGTACGGTTCCTGTCGGTATTATCCAGCATCAATTCAGGAATACTGCGGTGCAGATCTAATTTAAGAATGGCTTCATCCTGCTCATCAAATTTCGTATTTACCCTTGTTTCCACATCGGATAAAACTTTGGAAAGATATTGTCCTACAAACACAGATATGATGGCGGGTGGTGCTTCGTTGGCCCCCAAACGGTGATCGTTGGGTGCCGATGCGATGGCTGCCCTCATAATATCTGCATGGTCATGTACTGCTTTAATAATGTTCACAAAGAAAGTAAGGAACATCAGGTTGGTCTTTGGCGTTTTTCCGGGAGCCAGCAGGTTTACGCCTGTATCTGTAGCCATGCTCCAGTTATTGTGCTTACCACTACCGTTAATGCCGGCAAAAGGTTTTTCATGGAGTAATACCACCAGTTTATGACGTTTGGCTACACGGGTCATAACGTCCATCAATAAAGCATTATGGTCAACAGCAATATTTACTTCTTCAAAAATAGGGGCACACTCATATTGTGCAGGTGCCACTTCATTATGTCGGGTACGTAAAGGGATACCCAATTTGTAGGCTTCCTGCTCGTAGTCCCGCATAAAAGCATATACCCTTTCCGGAATGGAACCAAAGTAATGATCTTCTAACTGTTGGCCTTTAGCGGGTGCAGCACCAAATACGGTACGTCCGCATTGCACTAAGTCAGGACGGGCATTGACAAGATTTTCATCAATGACAAAATATTCCTGTTCCCAACCAAGTGTGGCTGTTACTTTAGTTACGTTTTTATCAAAATAATTACAAACATCTACGGCCGATTTATTCAATGCCTCCAATGCTTTCAGCAAAGGTGCTTTATAATCTAAGGATTCGCCTGTATAAGATACAAATATGGTAGGCACACACAAGGTTCTGCCCTTGCCTATTTCAATAATAAATGGGGGAGAGGATGGATCCCATGCCGTATAACCACGTGCTTCAAATGTTGCACGCAAGCCACCGCTCGGAAATGAAGAGGCATCGGGTTCCTGCTGAATCAGGGCAGCACCGTCAAATTCTTCAATGGCGGTACCATCACTTTTTAAAGTAAAGAACGAATCATGCTTTTCAGCCGTAGTGCCGGTTAAAGGTTGAAACCAGTGTGTGTAGTGGGTAACCCCTTTACTTTCTGCCCAGGCACGGATACCGTTGGCAATCTGATTGGCTACAATGCGATCAATCTTTTTACCACCGCGGATACTGGTTACCAGGCTTTTATATGCCTCATCACTTAAAAACTCACGGGCTGTTTTTGTGGTAAAAACATTTTCATTAAAAATACCGGTGATTTTAGTACTCGTAGGAATGGGTACACCACTTGTTTCATTGGTTATACTGCCAATAGCATTAAATCGTAAAGACATAGTGTTTATTTTTTTTAACAGCCCAAAATACGCTTAAAAATTTTCAAAAAATCAACAAAAAATAATTTTATAGGCTAAAAAAGATGATAAATGTGGAAAAATTAAAACATAGAATTATTTTTAATGTATTATGTAGACAGCACAATTCTTTAATAAGATATTTTTCAGCAGAATTTTCAGGCCATTGTAACTAATTACCTGCTATTTCGTTGAAAGTAAAAATCACTTATTCAAACCCTTATAACATGAAAAAATTATTAGTCATCGCAGTATTATTGACCAGTTTGCAGTCGTTTGCCCAATGGCCATGGGAAAAAATAGAGGGTAATGGCAAAATAACAAAAGAAACCAGGTCGGTTAGTGGTTATACGGCTGTTGCCTCTTCGGGTTCATGGGACGTGATGGTCGCTTATGGAGAAAGCAACTCGATCCAGGTAGAAGGAGATGAGAACCTGCTTGGCTATATAGAAACGTCTGTAGAGAACGCTACGCTTTCTATCAAAGCCAAAAAAAACGTTAACCTGCGCTCTAAGAATAAGATTACCATATACGTATCGCTGACGCGGCTAACCGGTATAAGCTTATCGGGCAGTGGTGATATTATTGGTGAAGGGAAATTCAGCAATAATGACAAATCCCATTTTAAACTGTCGGGATCCGGCAATATAAAATTTTCATTTGCAAAGATAAAGGAAGTGGAAGCGGGTATATCAGGTAGCGGGAACATCCGTTTATCCGGCTCGGCCAATAGCGTGGAAGCACATATAAGCGGCAGTGGAAACGTTGATGGTAGTGATTTGATTTGTGATGATGCTACGGTACATGTGAGCGGCAGCGGCAATGTAAAATTAAATGCAAATAAAAGTGTAGATGCCAGTATAAACGGCAGTGGTAATGTTACCTACAAAGGAGCGGCCACTGATGTGAAAAAACATGTGTCTGGCAGCGGGCGGTTGGTAAAAGCATGAATATTATTATCTTAATAGATCAATCCCCATGGTACATAGTTATGTGCCATGGGTTTCTTTTTTACCTGCAAAACTTCATCTTGCCTCTTAATCGTACTTTCTTACCTTCGCGGCATCATGGAAATTACCGTTAAAACTGCCGAACAACTTCGCTTGACAGCGGATGAATTTGAACTCATCAAACAGAAATTAGGGCGTGTTCCCAACTTTACTGAACTATGCGCTTTCAGTGGTATGTGGAGCGAACATTGCAGTTATAAAAATTCCATTAAATGGTTGAAAACCCTCCCGCGTGATGGTGGCCGTATGCTGGTAGCGGCCGGTGAAGAGAATGCAGGACTGATGGATATGGGCAATGGTTTTGGGGTGGTGTTTAAAATTGAAAGTCATAATCACCCTAGTGCCATCGAACCCTTTCAGGGAGCAGCAACGGGTGTGGGAGGTATTCAGCGCGATATTTTTACCATGGGTGCCCGGCCCATTGCTTCACTTAATAGTTTACGCTTCGGCAATCTAAAAAATAAAAAAACACAACGTTTATTAAGTGGTGTGGTACATGGTATCGGTCACTATGGTAATTGCTTTGGCGTGCCCACAGTTGGCGGTGAAGTATATTTTGAAGATTGTTATCATACCAATCCGTTGGTGAATGCCATGAGTGTGGGTATTATGAAAACCGAAAAAATGGTTAGTGCCACAGCAGAAGGATCAGGTAACCCTGTTTTTTTTGTAGGCAGTGCCACCGGTAAGGATGGTATTGGCGGGGCCTCTTTTGCATCGGCAAATATTACGGCAGAAAGTACAGAAGAATTACCTGCGGTACAGGTAGGTGACCCGTTTCAGGAAAAGAAATTACTGGAGGCCTGCCTGGAAGTAATTGAAACAGGAGCCGTAATTGGTATGCAGGATATGGGTGCTGCCGGCATTATTTGTTCCACAGCTGAAATGAGTGCAAAAGGTGGCGTAGGTATGCGCATTGATCTGGAAAAAGTACCCACCCGTCAGAAAAACATGAAAGCCTGGGAACTCTTATTAAGTGAGAGCCAGGAAAGGATGTTGGTAGTAGTAGAAAGAGGAAAAGAAGCAGCTGTGTTAAAAGTATTCGAAAAATGGGATCTCAGTTGCAGTGAGATAGGACAGGTAACAGACGATGGCCTCCTGAAATTTTATATGCATGGTCAACTCGAAGCAGAGATCCCGGCATATGAATTGGTATTGGGTGGCGGGGCACCTCAATATACAAGGGAATATACAGAGCCAAAATATTTTGCCGATATCAAAGCATTTGACTTGAGCGCTGTTTCGGATCTGAGCGATATAAAAACTGTGGCAGAACAACTGATACAGGTTCCTAATATCGCTTCAAAGCGATGGGTATATACACAGTATGATAGCATGGTGGGTGCAGCCAATGCTTCTACCAATGCGCCAAGCGATGCCTCAATTATTTTAGCAAAAGGAACTGGAAAAGCTTTGGCAATAACGGTTGACTGTAACAGCAAATACGTTTTTGCCGACCCCTATAAAGGAGCAATGATAGCAGTTGCCGAAGCTGCAAGAAATATTGTTTGCAGTGGCGGTGAGCCTATAGGTGTTACCAACTGTCTCAATTTTGGCAATCCATATGATCCCGAAGTGTATTATCAATTTGTGAAAGCGGTTACCGGAATGGGTGAGGCCTGCCGTAAATTTAAAACGCCGGTTACAGGTGGGAATGTAAGTTTCTATAATCAAAATCCTGATGGGCCGGTATATCCAACCCCAACGATTGGTATGGTAGGTATACTGGATGATTTTACTAACAGGATGACTTTGAACTATAAAGAAACCGATGATACAATCCTGTTGATTGGTAAACAACAAAACGATATCGGCTCATCTGAGTACTTGCATAAGTTGAAGAAAGTTGAATATTCGCCTGCTCCTTACTTTAATCTTGATGAAGAATTTGAAATACAGGCGTTCATATCAAAAATCATTGCAGAAAAATTAATTAATAGTGCGCACGATATAAGTGAAGGAGGATTGATGGTAACTTTATTGGAAAGTGGTTTCCACCATGATCTTGGTTTTTCTGTTTCTGCGAAACCAATCATTAGGAAAGATGCCTATTGGTTTGGGGAAGCGCAGGGAAGAATAGTGGTTACGTGCTCAACACTGAACGCTGAACGCTTAACAAGTAAGGCAAAGGAGGCAGGTATTGAGATAACTGAATTAGGAAAAGTAACTGAAGGGAATATACAAGTGAATGGTGAAGATTGGGGTAGTATTATTGATTGGAAAGACAGATATGATACAGCCATTGAAAAAATAATTAATGCGGGGAATGATATTCGATAGTAGAAAGGATAATTAGTATGCCTGAAAGAAAATGATAGATCAAAAAGAAAATAATATACAAAGTACATCTTCCGGTACCGTCATTGTTACCGGTGCTGCCGGTTTTATTGGCTCATGTATGGTTCAATACCTGAATGAACAAGGGTATGAGAATCTGGTATTGGTTGATGATTTCGGATTTGAAGAAAAAAGAAAAAATTGGGAGTCAAAAAAATATACACATGTTGTTGAACGGTATCATTTATTCGACTGGCTGGAAACCCATCAGCCTAAGATTGATATTATTATTCACTTAGGTGCCAGAACAGATACAACTGAATTTGATTATGCTATCCATGAAGAATTAAATGTACAATATTCAAAAGCTGTTTGGAAATATTGCACAGATCATTCGCTTCCGCTGATTTATGCTTCCTCTGCTGCTACATATGGTTCAGGCGAGTTAGGGTATAATGATGATCATGAAGTGATTGAAAAGCTGCAGCCTCTCAATGCATATGGCATCAGTAAAAATGAATTTGATAAATGGGCCGTGAAGCAGGTAAAAGAAAATAAACCGCATCCCCCTTTTTGGGCAGGCTTGAAATTCTTTAATGTGTATGGCCCAAATGAATACCATAAAGAAAGAATGGCAAGTGTAATATGGCATGCGTTTAACCAGATTAAAAAAGATGGGGTGGTTAAATTATTTAAAAGTCATAAAGAAGGGTTTACAGATGGCGAGCAATTACGCGATTTCGTATACGTAAAAGATGTGGTGAATGTGATTGGGTGGATGATGGGATTAATGGTGAATAGTGAATGGTCAATAGTCAAGAATGGCCTTTACAATTTAGGTACAGGCAAGGCAAGGGCTTTTAATGACCTGGTAAAAGCCACTTTTGCAGGATTGGATAAGGAGCCGCATATTATTTACATAGATATGCCCGCAGACATCAGGGATAAGTACCAGTATTTTACTGAAGCGAATATGAAAAAACTGAAAGATGCAGGATATGCAAATGAATTTTATTCTCTCGAAGCAGGTGTGGATGATTATGTACGCGGGTATCTAAAAACTTTACAATACTTTTAAGCCAATAGTCCATTATCTATGGCCTAACAGACATCTTTTCAAAGCAAAGCAATCATTATGGGAAAGAAAATTGCCATTATTGGTGGCGGAAATCTTGGTGCAGCTATGGCTGAAGGTTTGGTTTCCAGCGGGTTTGTTTTACCCGGACAACTAATCGTTACCAAAAGAAATATCACTTCCCTTCAATCGTTAGGAGAAAAAGGTGTGCTGATCAGTAACGACAATGTGCAGGCTGTTGAGTATGCGGATTGGATTGTATTGGCAGTAAAACCTTTTCAGGTTAAAGAAGTGTTAGCCGGTATCCAGCCATATCTTGATCCGGAAAAACATGTATTAATAAGTGTGATAACAGGTGTTTGGATAAAAGATATACAGGAAATCGTGGGTGGGCAATTTGCCATCTTTAGGGCCATGCCCAATACGGCTATTGCCATCCGTGAGAGTATGACCTGCATTTGCGCGCACCAGGCAAATATGGAACAGGTGAAATATGTTACTGATCTTTTTCATCAATTGGGAAGATCTGTTTTTATTGAAGAGAAATTAATGGATGCTGCAACTGTATTGGGTGCCTGCGGTACCGCTTTTGCCATGCGTTATATCCGTGCCAATATACAAGGTGGTATTGAAATTGGATTCAGTGCCGCTACCGCTTCATTAATAGCCGCACAAACAGTGAAAGGCGCGGCAGAATTA
>JANXUL010000236.1 GCA_025356235.1 Bacteroidota bacterium | reverse complement strand
TTTATCACCTGCACGGTAAGAAAAAAATACTTTCTGTACCGGCAAAGCGATATTTTTAAATGACCCTTTGATACTAAACGGTTTTTCTGATTGCGCCATAGTGCCAACAGATATGATCATAGCGAGAAACCATACACTTTTTTTCATACGATTATTTATTTTATAAAATATAATCTTTTGCAGATAATGCGCTTTGCGTCAGGCAAAACATTGTTTACCAAATATAAAAAAGCCCGTTCAAAACGGGCTTTTCAATATGATGAACGGTGCTTTTTTTACATTGGGTCACCTGTTAAGTGTATCTTGGTCATATCCATGTACTGGTTCTGCAACTGGTGCACATAATGAACATCGGGGTTATGCCTGCGGTCTTCCCTGTACCATATCTCCATTTTAGAAAAATCACCCGCAACGGGTGTTACAATTCGAAACGACCCTTTTAAATACTTTACAGATCCGTCGTCGCCCACCTGTTTTTGAAAAGCCAGTTTGAGCAAGGCTTCCTCATTCAATTCAATAGGATGCAAATGATCTGTTTCGAACCAAAATTCCTGAACACCGGTTTGAACGCAAACCTGTTTTTCATCCCCGTTTAAGTTTACGACCTCTCCTTCCCACATTTTTCCTTCATACTCTGCTTTCAGATAGTCGCCGATCCTGATGTCGCTGTATTTAATCATATGGTAATGGTTTTTTAGGAGGATAAGTTAGGATTTTTTTGGATAAGAAAAAAGTCTGCAGTTCATAGACGATAGCCCATAAAAATTTATGCAGATTCATTATTAACTGCCCTCATTACTCGGCCCAACTCATAGTATATCCCGGATTCTCAATTTGCAGGGCCTCTTCTGTAAGTTGTAAAGGATGAAACGTATCTACCATTACAGCCAGTTCCTGCGTTTCTTTTTTACCGATACTTTTTTCCACCGCCCCGGGGTGTGGCCCGTGCGGGATGCCGGCCGGGTGCAGGGTAATCATTCCGCGAGTTACATTTTTGCGGCTCATAAAATCACCAGCTACATAATAGAGTACCTCATCGCTGTCTATATTGCTATGGTTATAGGGAGCAGGTACCGCATTGGGATGGTAATCGTATAAACGCGGACAGAAACTGCAGACCACAAAATTATTTGCTTCAAATGTCTGGTGTACAGGCGGTGGCTGGTGCACCCGGCCAGTGATGGGTTCAAAGTCATGGATACTGAATGCATACGGGTAACAACATCCATCCCATCCCACCACATCAAATGGATGATGCGCATAATGCAGGCCATACAAAATTCCTTTCTTTTTTGTTTTGATCAGGAAGTCCCCTGCTGCATCAATCGTTCCCAATTGCTGAGGGCAGCGTATATCCCTTTCACAATAAGGTGAGTTCTCTAGTAACTGTCCGTATTTGCTTATATAGCGTTTGGGGTAACGGATGGGACTAAAACTTTCTATAATAAACAGGCGGTTATTTTCATTATTAAAATGTATCTGGTAAATAGTTCCGCGGGGAATAACGAGGTAATCGCCGTATCCGAACGGCAGTTCGCCGTATTGTGAAATGAGTTTGCCGGTTCCTTCGTGAATAAATATCAGTTCATCCGCATCTACATTTTTATAAAAATAGCCTATCATATTTTCCGTAGGTGCAGCTAGTACGATATGGCAATCATTATTCACCAGCACCGCTTTACGGCTTTGTAGAAAATCTTTTTCAGGTTTGATTTGAAAACCTTCCAGGCTCCGGTGTTTCAGCATTTTTTCTTCTGCTATTTTGGGCATTACATTTATCGGTTCATCGGTATGGATTATTTGTGTTGGCGGATAGATATGGTATAACAGAGAATAATCATTACTGAATCCTTCTGTAGAAAATAATTGCTCCGAATACAAACTGCCATCAGGCTTACGAAACTGGGTATGGCGTTTATGCGGGATGGTTCCGAGGGTATGGTAATGAGGCATGGGAATTAATTAATAATTGATATTCGAAAATTAGTAATTGTATATTATGGAGTTAGAAGTTACGATGTATTGATTGGCGCAATAACTTAAAAATATTCACCACTTATAACTCATTATTCACCATTTCGCCAGTTGCAGGGAAAGCATAAGGAAATAATATTTCCAGGCACGTTTATCTATCCAGTAAGTAAAATTTCTGTGGAGGGTCATGGAAAGTAATCAGAATATAAAAATAAGGAACTTAAGGGAGGGTTATAACAATATCATTAAATTAAGCAAATTCCACGCAAAGCCGCCAACTGCGCAAAAACGCTAAGAAACGCTTTTGCGGTTTTTGTAAACCCCAAAAAAAATCATTTCGCTACCACAATCTTATATTTCGTTCCTTTTATCTTTTCCTGTTGCACAAGAGGTAACAGGTTTTTTACTTTGTGCTTTTTTACGGCTACGAATGAGTTATAATCTTTTACAATGATCAGGCCCAGCTCTGATTTTTCCAATTGTCCTTTTTGTGATAAGAAACCCACGATATCTACTTTGTTCAATTTGTCTTTTTTACCCCCATTTATATAAAGTGTTATCCATTCGGGTGATTTGGGCAATTTTTGTCCGGCGGGTAGGGTAAGTACCGCTGGTTTTTGATGGATATAGTAAGGCAGCGGTTCATCGGCATGCATTAACAGGTAAGCGGTACCGGCTGCATTCATTCTTGCGGTACGGCCATTACGGTGTATGAATTCGGCTTCGGTGGAAGGAAGATGGTAATGGATTACATGTTTCATTTCGGGGATATCTAACCCGCGGGCGGCGAGATCGGTGGCTACGAGGAAAAGGATACTGCCATTCCGGAACTGGATCAATGTCTGCTCCCGTTGCATTTGTTCCATACCGCCATGAAAAGCGGCGCTCTCGATTCCTTTTTCTTTTAGCAGTGTGC
>JANXUL010000233.1 GCA_025356235.1 Bacteroidota bacterium | reverse complement strand
GGCTTATGAAGCATTCAGCAAAACAGAACAGTTTAAAAAAGGTAAAAAGATAGATGGCTTTACCCCACAACAGCGTTTCTTTTTAAGCTGGGCGCAGATCTGGAGAAACAACACACTCCCCGAAACATCGGCCCAATTAATAGTAACCGACCCCCATTCACCCGGTGAACACCGCGCCAATGCACCGGTTACCAATATTGATGCGTGGTATGATTCATTTAATGTTAAAGAGGGTGATAAGATGTATAAGGCAAAAGATCAGCGAACGAGGATCTGGTAAGAAGGGTTACGGATTATTTTCAGTTGCGGGTTAGGGGTTGATTTATATTAACCACTAACCCGCAATTTTTTTCATTCTTCAGGGGAATGATCAACTTCTTTCTACCGCCCTCAACCACCTTTCAGGGATATCATTCTTGCTGGCAGATAAATAATCGTGGTAACTGCAGGCTACATATTTGCCGTCGTGCAGCTGCATCCACCAGCGGCCTGTACGTTTGCTGCGGAGGAAAACGGTTTCTACTTCGGCAAATGCCATGGTAAATTCATCAAACTCTGCACGGTTATCCAGGCTTGCTTCCTGTTTACCTTTACTAATGCCATCCATTACATACCATAACATATGTGATATTTGTTTGGCGGTTAGCTGATGATGGTCCTGCTCGGGAATATATCCATAAATACCAATGCTGCTACAGTTATGGCTCATTCCGGCATACTGCATTAATGTACAGGCTTCTTCTCCGTTAAACCCATTAGGGCTTATATGATTGGACGGCGCATGTGCATGTTGGATGGCGGCAATATCAAAACTGAACATTTCGCTATTGCGGATGGGTGGTTCCATTTCTTCAATAGCTTCTTTTACTTTACCTACCCTGAAACAATCGAAACCCAGTTTATTAATTGTCTCCAGCATATGCGGATGCATAAAATAACTCTGGAACCCGATATGACTATAATGCTTCAGGTGATTAGGCATACCGGTAAACATCTCCACTAAAAAATGATCGGATGGTAACAGGCTGTCCATATCCAGATCAATACGCGAATCAACACAAACCGCATCAATGATCCTGTTTAAAGAACCATAAGCCTGGTATTGCGCCGTAGTATTATCATGTGAACCTCCAATGATGATCACTTTTTTTCCTTGTTCTATCAGCTCTTTTACCACCGTGCGCAGTGCTGCATAACTATCCTGTAAGGTGGCACCGCATTTTACATTGCCCAGGTCGGCTACTTTTACCTCGGTATGCCAATGATATAATTGATAGTATTCAGTCCTGATACTGTTGGGCGAGGTAGTATGGGTGTATTGCAAACCTGCACCCCGCATTTCGCCGCAGCCTACCAGTACCATATCAGCATCACTAATATCGGGGAGCACTTCATCATAAACAGAAATATGTTTGCCTAATTGCGTGTCTTTAAACCCTTCATCATTAGAAATTTCGGCAATATTAACGGGTTCGAGGAAATCTATTAATGTTTGTAGCGACATATAGGTTTTACTTAGCAACCATCAAACGTAAATACGGGCTGATTATTGTCGGATTATTGAATTTTGAACCTCTTAATCCATATACTTATACCCTACCCCGCGAACAGAATGAAAATATTTTGGGTTACGGCTATCCTCTTCAAAGTACTTGCGGAAGCTGAGGATGAAGTTATCAATGGTTCGGGTGGTTGGATATACATTGTAGCCCCATACAACCTGCAATATTTTTTCGCGGGTTACCACATCGCCTTTATTTTCTATTAGTAATTTCAACAGCATGGATTCTTTTTTACTCAACTCTACCCGTTGGCCGTTCCAGGTAATGGCATCTTGTGCTTTAAAATCTATCTTATTATTACCAAAATCATAGCTGTCACCGATACTTTCCTTCAATTGCATTTTTTTGCTTTTATCAATCAGTTTATCTACACGCAACAGTAATTCTTCCAGGTTAAATGGCTTTGCCAGGTAATCATCGGCACCTTTTTTTAATCCTAAAACCCTGTCGGCACTGCTATTGCGGGCACTCAGCATTAAAATGGGCACTTCATTATGATTTACACGTACGCTTTCTGTAACACTGATCCCATCTATTTCAGGCAGCATAATATCCATAATGATCAGATCGAAATATTCGTTATTTATCTTTTTCAAGGCTTCCGTTCCGTCAAAAGCAGAAGTAACCTCATAGCCTTCGAGTTCAAGGTTCAGCTTTAGTGCTTCGTGAAGGTTTTCTTCATCCTCTACCAATAAAATACTTGCTTTGCTGTCTTTCATGCTATTGTAAATGAGGCGGTAAAATTACTGCCAACCGGATGATTGTCGGTGACAAAAATGTAGCCATTATGACTTTCCACAATCTTACGGCACAGGTATAGGCCCAAACCTGTTCCTTTTGCTTTCCGGGTATTTTCATTGCCGATACGGTAAAACTTATCAAAGATTTTTTTCTTTTCTTCTGTAGGTATTGCCTGCCCTTCATCACTGACTGTAAGTTTTACTTTTTTATTTTCCGCACGCAGTGAAATGGTAACGGTGGATTCTTTGGGTGAATATTTCAGTGCATTCTCTATTAAATTATTTACCAGCATCTGTAATAAAAAGGTTTCCCCGTTAAGGTAAATGCTTTCAGGCATTTCTTCCTTGATATCCCTTTGCGGAAAGCGGTTTTTAAAATCATCAACGCAACCTTCTACCATATCGGTAAAATTAATTTCTTCTTTTTCAGAAGTGTAGGCACCTGCATCTAACTGCGAAGCGAAGAGGATATTATTACAAAGTGTATTTAACCTGTTAGCTTCCTGCAAGGTATTAGCAATGAGTTTTTGTTGCTTCCCTTCATCCAGTTTTCTTTTTTGCAGGGTTTCTAAATTCAATTGTGCAACGGCGATAGGTGTTTTCAATTCATGTGTTACTGCCATCATAAAATTCTGCTGCTGCTGCGATAATTTCAATTGCCGCCTTGTTGCCCTGAATACAAATACAGCACCAAGCAGCATTAAAGCCAGAAACGTAGAACCCTCTCCGATATATTGTGCAGTTTTTCGTTTTTTAGCTTCTCTTATAGCAACGGCCTGGATAAAATAGGCCGGATCATCTTTTTTTAATTCGCTTAGCCTGATATTGGTGATCTCCTGGTTTTGTTTTTCCAAAGCGATAAACCACCAGAACAAAGCTGCTACCATATATACCAGTAAAAACCAGTATACGATGGTTACTACCGCCAATCGTTTGGGTTTTAAAAAACTCATGATTTTACTTTTTCAACCCTGATACCTGCATTCATCACAAACTGAAGTGGTTCTTCCCGCATATTCTGCTGTAAAGTAAATGTGTAGTTGCCTTTTTTGAGTTTTACAGGTAAGCGGGTTATACGGGCACGATGGTCAAATACATCATCCATACCGGTTCCCAGCCAGCCTTTCTTATTATCGGCCAAGGTTACATTTACCGGTTGTGCCCGTAACGTATCGTGTGGTGCCTGCGTAGTTACGTTCATCCAGATATTATTGTAATGATAAGCATCTTCATGACGCAGTATAATAAAAATTAGGTAGGTAGAAACAGTATCCTCTATAGCAAAGGTAAAAGAGGGTTTATTGGTAGCTTTCCATTCGTGGTCGGGGAAAGAGGCTGTTTTTTCATAAACATCCATTGTACCGCAACCGGCCAGGATTACAGCTAAAAACAGGCATCCGGATAACTTATTCACGTCGGGTGATTTTAGGCAAAGATAGAGAAAGCTGTGTGAGAAAGCTATGAGCTTTCGGCTATGAGTTACGAGTTTAATTGGGTAAATGAGAGGCTTTTTATTGCCAATGCTTTATAGCCCGGAGATATTCGTTACAGAACATTCAATATCTGTTCTTTCGCTTTCTCTAATTCATCCTTCATAAGGATTACACATTTCTGTATCGTGGCATCATAGGCTTTCGAACCGGTGGTATTGATTTCGCGGCCAAATTCCTGAAGAATGAAGGATAGTTTTTTTCCCTTGCTGGTTTCTTTTTCAGCCAGTATGGAACGGAAATAATCACAATGGTTCTTTAAACGTACCTGCTCCTCGCTGATATCTATTTTTTCAATGTAGTAGATGAGTTCCTGCTCCAGGCGGTTGGCATCATAATTATCTTTACCTACATTTTCTTCGAGTAATTTTACCAAACCTTCCTTAACTTTTGTTCTTCTAAAGGGTTCCAGTGCGGCTACTGTTTTTTGGTGTGCTTCAATATTAGTTATACGCAGCAGCAAATCGGTTTCAATGGATTTACCTTCGTCCATGCGGTGGTTGTTGAGTTGCGAGATCGATTCTTTCAATACTTTTTCAAAGCATTTCCATTCCTCATCAGTCAGCATCTCTGTTGACGGGGTGATTACATCGGGTAGTTTTAAAATAGTGCTCAGGATATCTCCTGTTTGCAGGTTTAATTCGGCAGCCAATTGGGCAACAGGTTCAAAATAAGCTTTGGCCAGGTCGGTATTAATAGACACCGGTTTACTGGCGCCATTTTGTTTGATATTGATATTACACTCTACACTTCCCCGCTGCAAGCCTTCATTCAACAGGTTGCGCACTTCAAATTCAAAAGGTTTGAGTAAAGCGGGGATATTTAACCTAAGATCAAATTGTTTACCATTGAGTGAGCGTACTTCAACCAGATATGTTTTATCTGCCAGCGTTTGTTCAGCCCTTCCATAGCCCGTCATTGAATGCAACATAGTAAAATCGTTATTAGGTAAAAGTAATTGAACGCAGGGAGAAATGCTAAAAATCTATATGGGCTCGCATTGGGGAACGGTTGCAAAATACACAGCATTAAAAATCAATCCCCACCCATTTTCGCTTGTTTTTCTCGTATTTTTCAAAATTAAACTTATACAGTTTGCCAGGCCTGTGGGGTACATCCTGTTCCATTTCATTAATATCTATCAACAGGTCCATCGAAGCAAATTTTTTGCGAAAGTTGCGACGGTCAAGCGTAATACCCAATATTGCCTCATATAAATTTTGTAATTCGCGGAGGGAAAATTTATCCGGCAACAGGTTAAACCCAAGCGGATGTTCCTGTATCCTTTTTTGTAGCCACTGGTAACAGACATCTACAATTTCCTTATGATCAAAAGCCATTTCTTTTAAAGCAGATACGGTATGCCAGTTAAGGTCATTATCATGGATCTTTAATTCATGGTGATTGATATTAAGCAATGAGCAGTAGGCTACCGTAATAACCCTGCCACCCGGGTGCCTGTTAGGATGGCCAAATGCACGTACCTGGTCCAGAAAAACATCATTCATACCGGTTCTTTCTTTTAACACCCGATATGCCGCATCATCCAGTTCTTCGTTATCTTTCATCATATCTCCCAACAAAGAAAGCCTCCCCTGGAAAATTTCGAGGTCACTTTTGATGAGTAGCACTTTCAGTTTATTTTCTTCAAAACCAAAAATCACACAGTCAACCGTAAGCGGAACTTTAGGATAAGAATGTACAAGTTGTACAGCATCTTTTATCAGGCGTGCATCTTCCAGCAGCTGGGTATCATTTTTTTTCATCGTGCAAGTCTATTAAACAACTGCCATCGCATTGCGTTGTCAGAATCGGTGCCGACAAGATACAAAGTTTCGTAATTGTGTGCGTTTTTTTCATGGCAGTTTCTCTTTAATGCGCTAAGGGCTTAACTTTATCAGCCAAATTGATGTATGTACGACAACAAACAAATACAGGTATTGCAGCAACAAACTCTTTCATTTTTATTGCAGGCCGGCCAGCAAAAAAACCTGGCGGGGCCTGCTGATATCAATCAGTTGAGAGACGTGCTGCGTTTTCATGAATACAGGTATTATGTAATGAGTGAGCCCCTCTTATCCGATTATGAATATGACCGGCTTTATCAGTTATTGCAGCATACCGAAAAACAACACCCTGAACTGATCAGTACCGATTCTCCCACACAGCGGGTTGGCAGCAGCCTGAACCAAAGCTTTGTTACTGTGCAACACCTGGTACCTATGCTTAGTTTAGATAATAGTTATAATGCTGATGACCTGGCTGATTTTGACAGGAAAGCCAGGGAATTGAGTGGATTAGACACCATAGAATATTGCATTGAACCAAAATTTGATGGGGCTAGTATTTCATTGATCTATGAAAATGACAGGTTGGTAAGAGCCGCTACACGCGGCGATGGAGTGGAGGGAGATGATATTACCACTAATATTAAACAAATACGGTCTATTCCATTAACAGCTGCTTTTTCTTCATATGGTATCAGTCAAATTGAGATACGTGGTGAGATCATTATGAGTAAAAATGCGTTTGAAAAATATAATGCGTTATTGGTAGCTCAAAACCTTTCCACTTTAGCCAACCCGCGCAATGCCGCCTCTGGCAGCCTGCGCATGAAGGATCCGAAAGATGTGGCTCAAAGAAGCTTAGATGCTTTTTTATACCATGTTAGTTATTTTATTAAAGAGGATACTAAAGATCATCTTTCAACTGCTAATGCCAACCTTCTGGCTAGCCATAGTGGCACGCTTGAACTTTTATGGAACCTTGGTTTTCGTTCTCCGCAAAAAGAGAAAAGGGTAGTACAAGGCATTCAACCCGTGATTGATTATTGTTTGGATTTTGAAGCCGGACGGGATAACCTGCCTTATGAAATTGATGGCATGGTTGTGAAGGTGAATGATATTGCTTTACAGGACCAACTGGGTATGACTTCACACCATCCGCGTTGGGCCATCGCTTTTAAATTTAAAGCGAGACAGGCAACAACAAAATTGAGGGCAGTTGATTTCCAGGTAGGCAGAACGGGTGCGGTAACACCGGTGGCAAAATTAGACCCCGTTTACCTCGGCGGTGTAACGGTATCAAGCATATCGGTACACAATGAAGAGTATATAAAAGAGAAAGACCTTAAGATCGGCGATAGTGTATTGATAGAACGTGCCGGGGATGTAATACCACAGATTGTAAAATCATTACCAGAATTAAGGGACGGGACCGAACAGGATATTATTTTTCCGAACGTATGTCCAGTATGTAAAAGTGAGCTATCGAAAGAAGAAACCGAAGCTGTTTGGCGGTGTATTAATATAGAATGCGAGGCGCAGGTTGTAGAAAAGATCATCCATTTTGTAAGTAAGGATGCCATGGACATTAAAAGTTTTGGTGATGCTAATGTGCGCAAATTTTATGAGCTCGGTTTATTGAAAGACATACCCGGTATTTATGAATTAGCGTATGAGCAGATTGGCGAACTGGAGGGATTTGGGAAAAAGAGTCTGGATAATCTCCGAACAGCTATTGAAGCATCGAAACAACAACCTTTGCACAGGCTGGTATATGGACTAGGCATTCGTTTTGTGGGAGAAACCACGGCCAAAACATTAGCGAATTCGGTAGAACACATCCTTGATTTTAAAAACAAAACCGAAGAAGAGCTGATACGGTTAGAAGATGTTGGTGGAAAGGTGGCTAAGAGCATCCATCATTTTTTTCTGAATGAGCAGAATATTCACATGCTTGAACACTTAGCAACATTGGGGCTTCAGCTAAAAAATCAAAAAAAAGAAGTGGTGGCAGCGGGGGCATTGATGGGCAAAACCTTTTTGTTCACAGGCACATTGGCCAAACTTAAACGCAGTGAAGCGGAAGCAATGGCAGAGGCGCAGGGCGGTATAATTGTGAGTGGGGTAAGTGTCAAACTTAATTACCTAGTAGTAGGCGAAGATGCCGGGAGTAAATTTGAAAAAGCAAAAAAAATCAATACAATAAAAATTATTTCTGAAGAAGAATTTTTACAATTAGTTGCTGAATAATACCTGGTTAATATAAGCTATGAGAAATGTAATACCACACGAATACATAACTTGAATACGCTAAAATAAAAGTATGCTACAACCATCAACACTGAAATTTTTAAAAGCCCTTAAAAAGAACAACACGAAAGAATGGTTTGATAAAAATCGAAAAGCTTATGAAGCAGCTAAAGAGGATTTTGCTTCACTCGTGAATGCAGTTATAGCGCAGTTTGGTAAAAAAGACACAACTATTGCCACGCTAACGTCAAAAGACTGCCTGTTTAGGATTAACCGTGATGTTCGTTTTAGCAAGAATAAAGCACCTTATAAAGACAATATGGGTGCCAGTATTGTTCATGGTGGAAAAAAATCTCCCCTCGCGGGCTATTATTTTCATTTTGAGCCAGGTGGTAAAAGTTTTGTGGGTGGCGGTAAATATATGGTTGATGCCCCTATATTGAAAAAAATAAGACAGGAGATTGATTACTCCTGGAATGAATTCAGTAAGATACTTACTAATAAAAAATTTGCCGCTTATTATGGAGATCTTGAAAAAGGTGAAGGCATGTCTTTATCCCGTGAACCTAAGGGGTATGAAAAAGAAAACCCAGCTATTGATTATATAAAATTAAAAAGCTGGGTAGCTACCGCAGCAATAACAGATGCTGATTTAATGAGCAAAGACCTGGTAAAGAAAATTACAATAGCTTTTGAAACCTTACAGCCATTGATTGTTTTTCTGAACAGGGCATTGAGCGAATGAGCATCGTAAGTTGTGAAACGTGAATCGTGAGTTAAAAGAATATATACAGAATTCACGATTTTTCACGAGCAGATTTTTCGAAAAGCCCGGCCAATATTTTCAATCACATCGCTAGCCAATACACTTTCCATGCTTTGTGTCTCCAATGTAATGTCGGCAGCTACGCCATGAAGGTACACACCTATAATGGCAGCCTGCAGAGAAGGATATTGCTGCGCCAGCAAAGCCGTAAGTATTCCGGAGAGGGTATCGCCCGAACCTGCTTTTGCAAGTCCTGCGTTTCCTGTAGAATTGTGCCAACCCTTACCCTCAGCAGCGATCAAGGTATAATGCCCTTTTAAAATAATGATAAAAGGATATTGTTTTGATAAAGCGATGGCTTTATCAGCCCGCTCAAAATCATTTTTGCAATCCCCAAATACCCTGTCAAATTCTTTGGGGTGTGGTGTTAGTATAGATCCGGATGGGATATTCATCAGCCAGTTTTTATGTGCTGAAAGAATCGTTAATGCATCTGCATCTATCAATAAAGGATTTGAGTAATGGGTGAGAATATGCAACAGTATTTTTTCTGAAGTTTTTCCAACACCAAACCCTGGCCCTATGCCAATGCTTTTATAGGCATTCAAAAAAAATATATTTTCTTCTCTCGCCATCACCATTGCTTCGGGCACCGTTGCATACAGGATGGAAGAAACGGCTTTGGGCACATTTACTGTAAGTACACCAACCCCGGTTCGCAAACAGGATTTGGCAGCCAGTATAGCAGCTCCTATTTTTCCTTTATTACCTGCTATCAGCAAGGCATGGCCATACATGCCTTTATGAGAGAAGGGTTTTCTCGGCCGTATCCATGAGCGCACGAGTTGCCGGGGAATGATCTCAAAAACCGTTTCAACTGTTTCAGGAAATATTTTATCAAGACCGATATCCAAAACCGTTACCTCACCAAAAAAATCTGCATTCTCCGCCATAAGAAAACAACATTTCATGGTTTGAAACGTCAGTGTATGAGTCGCACGAATAACAACATTATGATTCTTACAACTCTTATCAATGAACATACCACTGGGCATATCAATGGAAATGATAGTTGCTTTGCATTGATTGATGTGTTGAATCAATTCCCCGCCGGTTGTTTCTAATGAACGGTTCAGGCCAACACCAAATAAGGCATCAATAATCAATTCATTTTCTCCAATCGAAGGGAAAAGATTTTTTGATTCTAGAAAGTAAATATCTGTGGTAAGTTCCTGAAGTTTTTGGAGGTTGGTTAAAAAATCAACTGTTCCCTCTTTGCCAAAATCGAGTATATATATTTTTGGTTGACTACCCTGCTGAATTAATAATCTGGCGATAGCCAGTCCATCACCGCCATTATTTCCTTTGCCACAAAATATTTTTATAGGAAGGTTATGGTATCCGTTGTCATGAATCCATTTCAGGCAGCTAATAGCAGCCCTTTCCATCAGGTAGATGGAAGCAATGGGTTCATGTAAGATTGTATATTCATCCCATTGGCGGATCTGTGCTGGGGAGAGTAGTTTCATAAGGATACTGTAAAGGTAGGAGGTGAATTGTGAGTTGTGAATTGTGAATTGTGAGTAAATTGCCTATTTCAAAAAATACTCACAATTCACCATTCACTACTCACAAAAGCCCCTTCCCCAGCATATACTCCGCTATCTGAACCGCATTGGTAGCAGCGCCTTTACGAAGGTTATCGCTTACAATCCACATATTTAGTGTATTGGGTTGCGTTTCATCCCTGCGCAGGCGGCCAACAAATACTTCATCTTTTTCGTGTGCCCATAAGGGCATTGGATAAAGATGCTGCGACGGATCATCCTGCACAATAATGCCCGGCGCATCACTTAATAACTGTTTCAATTCTGCCAGGTCAAAATCATTCATAAATTCAACATTCACACTCTCACTATGGCCACCGATAACAGGTATACGTACTGTAGTAGCAGTTACCTTAATAGAATCGTCCTGCATGATCTTGTTGGTTTCTTTTACCATTTTCATTTCTTCTTTGGTATAGCCGTTCTCAAGAAACACATCTATCTGCGGGATCACGTTCAGGTCAATCGGATATTTGTATGCCATCTCACCTTCTAACCCT
>JANXUL010000223.1 GCA_025356235.1 Bacteroidota bacterium | reverse complement strand
GAGCAGTGAGTAGTGAGTAGTCAGTTGTGAGTGGTGAGTAAGTTATGCTGTGATAATCCATATTTACTCACCACTCACCACTCACAACTGACAACTCACGATTAACAGAACAATAGTATTCAAAAATCAAAAGAATCATTCAAACACTTATCGTAATTTCAATATTACTATGGTTTATATTGTTTTCATGGGATTTTTAGTCAGTTTCCTGGGACAGTTGCCCCTGGGTAATATGAGTTTTACGGCAACACAGATATGCATACAGGAAGATGTTAAAAAAGCATGGCAATTTGCTTTCGGTGTTGCTATTGTTGAAATGATTTACCTCCGTTTTGCATTAACAGGTATGGATTGGGTAGTAAAGCACCGGGTCATATTTGTTGCATTGGGCTGGGTTACAGTAGGTTTATTTTTGGGATTGGGCGTTATGGCATTTATTTCTGCAGGAAAACAGCATGCCGAAAAGAAAGCATTGGTACTTAATAATAAAATTAATCGTTTTATACTCGGCATTACCATGAGTGCGTTGAACCCTGTTCAGATTCCATTTTGGTTTTTGTGGACATCCACCCTTATCCAAACAAAAGTATTGCCAATTGCAAGCATCCCCTTTAATGCGTTCACCATCGGGGCCGGAACAGGAACCCTTACCGGTTTAGCTGTTTATATTCATGGAGGTAACTGGCTGGTCTCAAAAATGAAAACAAGTAATCAAACATTGAATAAAGTAATGGGAGTGATATTTATTGCTACAGCGCTTATTCAATTGTACAGGATGGTATATAGTCCGTGGATTTAAATTCGTAATTCGTAATTCGTAATTTCTGAGTTGTGAGTTGTGAGTATTTTTCGGAACACAATTTAAAAAAGAAAGCATAAGTTATCCTTCTCCCTTCATCAGTCCACAATAAAAATGACACATCCATTTTTCGAATATGTCCTGTGGGTATCACTGTTATCACCAACGGTGTACATGAAACCTTTGCTGAGCAAGTGTTTACTGCCATTCTCCAGTTCGGTTTCCATGTCGCCTTCCACACAAAAAATAATATGCCCCTTGCTGCACCAGTGATCGGCTAAATAATTAGGCGAATAGGTAACAAGACGTATGCGTACTTCATCCCTGTGTAAAATCCTCCATTCTGCCTGCCCGGTAATACCAGTATGTATCTCCGGTTCTATTGTGGCAAAATCAGTGATAGAAAATGGGAAAGGGGATAGATACATATAATTAGAAAATATTTTTTGAATAACAGGTATCGAAAAAGCAATAGCCACTAACATTCGATATTCCCCTACGCCTCCACTGTCCACTTATCCCTATCATCGGGTGAAAATTTCCAGGGCGCGAAATTGTTTTCAATATTGCTGAATGTGCTGTTCCATTCCTGCGGGGCATTACTTTCTTCCATGATCAATGAACGGCGCAATTCCATAATGATATCCAATGGGGAAATACTAACCGGGCATTCTTCCACACAGGCATTGCACGTGGTACACGCACGTAACTCTTCCACACTGATATAATCGTGGAGTAAGGATTTGCCATCATCTACAAACTGTTTATTTTGATTGATATTCCTGCCTACCGCTTCTATTCTGTCGCGGGTAGCCATCATGATCTTTCGCGGGCTTAATAATTTACCGGTGATATTAGCGGGACAGGCAGCGGTGCAACGCCCGCATTCTGTGCAACTATAGGCATCTAATAAATTTTTCCAGCTAAGGTCAAAAATATCTTTTGCACCAAAATGTGCGGGAGGTGCTGCATCTGTTGGCGCCGTTTCAGGTTGCATGGCATACAACACTTCATTCTGGACGGCCGGCATGTTTTTCATTTTGCCTTTTGGCTCCAGGCGTGCATAATATGTATTTGGGAATGCAAGTATAATATGAAGGTGCTTGGAATAAGGCAGGTAATTCAAAAAAGCAAATATGCCCGTAATATGTAACCACCAGCAGGTTCTTTCAATAGTAATTAAACTGCCCTCGTTTATCCCATTGAATAAGGGTGTAAGCATACTTGAAAAAAAGAAACTTTTTGTTTGATGATAATGTCCGTTACCGCCTGCCTGTAGTGCCAGGTCCACTGCATTCATGGTTAGGAATAAGCTCATCAAAATAATTTCAGTGATAAGGATGTAATTGGCATCAGTACGTGGCCAGCCATCCAGGTCCTTATTGCGGAAGCGTTTTAGTTTGATGATATTTCTTCTGCAAAGGAAAACAATACATACAACGATTACACCCACTGCCAGAAATTCAAAACTATTGATAAGCAAATTATATAAGCCACCCAAAACCGGTAAAAACAACCGGTGTGTACCCAGTAACCCATCCAGTACAATTTCTAATACTTCGAGGTTAATGATGATGAACCCGGCATAAATCACAAAATGCATTACCGCTACCAAAGGATTTCTAAACATCTTTTTCTGGCCCAATGCCAGCAACAAAAGATTACGCCAGCGTTTGGCGGGATGGTCGTTCAGGTGCTCTTCTTTTCCCAGGAAAATATTCCTGCGTATTTCACTTGCTTTTTTGGCAAATAACCAGATAGCCACCGCTGATAGGGCCACAAACGCGATTTGCTGTGCATAATGCATAAGTAACAGTTATTCTGCTAAGATAGGTAGTTTTGGTTTTTGTAAACGGGATTGCCCGTTGCTTTTATTGTTGTTACTTTTGATGACCAAACCAAATATATGGCAGCTAAAAATTATATACTCAACACAGAAGGGGCAGTACAAAAACTACACCGTATGGCTTTGGAACTGGCCGAGCATTTAAGCGGGGATACGGCACCGGTTATCATAATCGGTATCAGAAACAGTGGAATGGTGATTGCTGAGAAGGTAGGTACTTTGTTAAGAGATTATGTAGCTAACGATGTAAAGATTATTTCTGTTACCATGGATAAAACACATCCTACAGCAATAACATTAAGCGAAACAATGGATTTCAATAACCTGAATGTGGTTATTGCAGATGATGTAACCAATAGTGGTAAAACACTTTTGTATGCCCTGAAACCATTGCTTGATTTTCATCCTAAAAGCATCCAGACATTGGTATTGGTGGAACGTATGCATAAGCTCTTTCCTGTTAAGCCGGACTACGTGGGACTTTCTGTTGCCACTACTTTGCAGGAACATATCCAGGTAGAGGTGCTTGATGGAGAAGTGGTGGGTGCATATGTAGTTTAACAACGTAGCTTACGTGTTAGGGGTTTGTTTTGATTGGATTATAATTAATTGGTGAATAGTTTTCTTCTTACAGTGGTAAGGTAAAAAATACCCATTACCGGAGGGGAAATTAGTAAGTAAGCAGACCAATTTGCTTTCTCACTTTTAGTGAGCTTTTCTGATTGTCTCAATTCATATATTGAAATACAAGCGAATAGCAGTTGTGTGATAAGACATCCCGTCAACATAGCCATCACATTGTTTGAATTAGTCGCTTTCGCTAAGAGACTAAAGCAAAAAAATGCAATGGTAAGTGCATAGGTAAAAGGTACTAGGTTGCGGTTAGTCATATAAGTTAGTTAATACATAAATATAACAAATA
The DNA here is from genome assembly GCA_025356235.1 of Bacteroidota bacterium. GTDB lineage: Bacteria > Bacteroidota > Bacteroidia > Chitinophagales > Chitinophagaceae > Sediminibacterium. Next base: position 122 of record JANXUL010000223.1, on the reverse strand, counting down.
AGCCGGGGTAAACAATCGCTACAGGGCCATGGAATATCTTTTTATCAAAAATGTACCCAATTCCACTCAATACCTTTTTTGGAAAAACCAATAGAAGGTGCGGGGAACTTTAAAGAATTTAA
>JANXUL010000196.1 GCA_025356235.1 Bacteroidota bacterium | reverse complement strand
TGCAGCCAAAAGAACGGGCAACTTGGTTTTCACGGCCGGGCAAATATGTTCTGTGGGAGATAAAGTCTTTAAAGGCAAACTCGGCCGGGATATTGATACACTACAAGGCAAAGAAGCCACAAAGCTCTGTATTATTAACTGCCTGGCATCAGTGAAACAGTTATTGGGTTCACTTGAAACTGTAAAACAGGTGGTGGCGGTTCATGGATTAATCAATAGCGATCCTGAATTTACAGAGCAGGGTGTGGTTATGAATGGAGCATCTGATTTGCTTGTGGCTATTTTTGGTGAAGACGGCAAACATACCAGGACAGCGGTTGGCGTTGCCAGCCTTCCTTTTAATTTTTCGGCTTCTGTATATATTATTGTTGAAGTCGCATAACACAACAGCACCCTCAACCTAAAATACCTATTTTCAGTATCAAATACAGGCATTAATGTTTCGCAAATTATTGATTATTTGTTTATTTTTTTTATTTGTTGCCAACCCCTCAAAAGGCCAGGAACTAACCATGGATGGATATACCAACCAATTATTCCTAAATATCCTTACTGAGCAGCCAGACAGTTCTATTACAGGTTTTTTAAAGCTGTATATCCCATCGCTGTATGATAAGAAAAAAATACCCGCCTTTTCAGCAACAGATACTTTTCATTACCATGAAGAAATTCATTCTTTTCTTTTTACCAATCATCCATACCTGAAAATGAAATTTGTAAAAGGTAAATTGGATATTCATTGTAACCGGTATAACAATCCGGAGTTGATACAAAATATCACAAATATTAAACTATGGTTCGAATTTGATGATCAGCAGGAAGCCGAAATCGCATTTTCACGTTTGGTTGATAATTTCATCCTGCGCAGCACCGATAAAAAATTCAGTGCAATGAATGGTGCACAGAAAGCCGAGTTCCTCAATTCAAAAAACACAAAGGGATTTAACAGGGTTCAATTCCGGCTAACGATTGACAATGTAGCGCAGCATAAGTATAAGATACTTTTTGAAACAGGGAATACGATGTAGGGGGGATCGTGAATCGTGAGTGGTATGAGGTAAGCGCCTGATTTATGGACCATTTCACAACTCACCATTCACAATTCACTACTCACGCCTTTTTTTCTGCCATTTTTTCTTCGGTCCATCGCAAGGCTATTGCCAGTTGTTCTTCCCGTGTCATGTTCGAGTTATCCAGGTCAATCGCATCTGCGGCTTTACGAAGGGGGCTGAATTCGCGGTTACTATCAATATAATCACGCATTTCAAGGTTATTTTTTACCTCTTCAATGGTAATATTCGGGTTTTTACGAAAGAGCTCTTTAAAGCGTCTTTCCACGCGTATGGTGGGGTCGGCCGTTACAAATATTTTTAATTCAGCATTGGGGAACACTGTAGTGCCAATATCGCGGCCATCCATAACAATTCCTTTCTTCTCCCCCATTTTTTGCTGTTGGGCCACACCAAATTCACGCACTTCCTTAATGGCCGATACTTCACTTACATGTTCACTCACCAGCATATCCCGAATAAGTGCTTCTACATTTTCATCATTTAAAAACATATCGCTTTGCCCGGTATGGTCATTGTACTGGAAATCCAGGGTAACCTCACCTAATGCTTTATTTACTTCTCTAACATTATTCCAGTTAACATGCTGGCGGAGAAAATACAAAGTAATGGCACGATACATGGCACCACTGTCTATGAATACATAGTTCAGTTCATTGGCCAATTGCCTGGCCAGCGTACTTTTTCCGCAGGAAGAATATCCGTCGAGTGTTATGATGATCTGTTGCATACTTATTTGAGATCCTTTTGCTATAACGTTCAGGCCGTTTTAGCCTCACGGTCTGCAAAAGTAAAACAAAAAGCCGGTGTTCGATGAACACCGGCTTCTTTCATGGTTATCCTTGCATTTATGAAGGCAAAACAACTGTATCTATCACGTGTATCACACCATTACTCTGGAATACATTGGCAATAGTAACCGTAGCCACACCACCTTTCTCGTCAGTTAAAATTAATTTACCATCTTTCATGCTGGCTTTTAAAATACCACCAGAAACTGTTTTCAGTGCAGCAGTTCCGTTACCATCTTTAATCAGTTTGGCAATGGCTTTAGCATCCCATTTTCCGGCTACTACATGGTAAGTAAGGATTTTGGTTAATGTTGCTTTGTTTTCTGGTTTTACCAAAGATTCTACTGTGCCTTTAGGTAATTTGGCAAATGCCTCATTGGTTGGTGCAAATACGGTAAACGGCCCGGCACTTTTGAGGGTTTCTACCAGGCCTGCGGCTTTTACAGCAGCTACCAAAGTAGTATGGTCGGCAGAATTTACGGCATTGTCAACAATATCCTTAGTAGCATACATGGCAGCACCACCAACAGTTACAGGCTTCTGCGCGATTGATGCATTCAACACGAATGCAGACATAATAATTAAAGCAATTTTTTTCATAACTCTTTTTTAAAATAGGTTTGTTTGAATTTGTTTACAGATACATATACGGCGGGAGAAGAAAAACGGATTTTAACGCTTTGATCTTTTTTTAACCGTACAATAGAATGGATATCTAATATTGAACAAGAAATGTTGAATGTATAGGTCTTCCAATCGTACCATCATTCAACATTTCTTGTTCAATATTTTAACCGTTTTATAATTGTGCAAAAAGATCGGGAAAATCAGAAATCACGCCATCGACGCCCATTTTCTTTAATTCTTTTATTTTCTCAATATCATTCACAGTCCAGGGAATAAGGCTGATGCCGGCATCTTTACACTGCTTAACCAGTAATGGGGTAACCAATGAAAAAGCCGGACTGTAAATAGAAGGGATAAAACCCAGGTCTCTCAATTGAAGGGCAAATGGTTTTTTATCAAAGTCTTCAATAAGCAGGGCAGTTTTCAGCTTGGGGTAATGTTCGTGCAGGTACTGCAATGTGCGGGGATCGAACGACTGGATAATAGCCCTCTCTTCTATTTTCTTCTCTTTGATTACTGCTACCAATAATTCTACAAATTCAGCAGGTTTGGGATGGTACAGATCATCTGTGGCTGGCTGGCTCTTGGTTTCGATATTGTAAAAAGGCAGTTTTTTGCGATGGTTGTTACAGTATTGTTCTACCGAATCTATCATATCTGATAGTAAAGGTTTAACAACCGCTAATTTTTGTTGCCTCGGAAAACGTGGATGTGGACGAAGCCCCACATCGAACTTTTTTACTTCCGCATAATCCATCTGATAAATATTCAGGCTTTTCTCTTCTGTTTCAACAACCGGCAAACCATTGGCCCTGGTGGTAATCTCATGATTGAAGAAAGGTTCGTGGCTGAGGATTACTTTTTTATCTTTTGTTATGATGGCATCTGTTTCCAATGTGGTTACCCCCAACTCAATGGCCTTTATCATGGCCGGGATGGTGTTCTCTGGCATTAACCCGCGGCAGCCGCGGTGTCCCTGTTTATCAAAATTCTTTACTTCCAATGTATTATTTTGCCTGGCACTGAAACAGCCTATTATGGTGATACAGCAAAAAAAGGTGTTTATTTTTTTCATACAGGGAAAAATTGGTCTTTTCTTTTACGCATTTCTCCGGCTACTGCTTTCGATTCGTAATCACCGCCTTCCAGCTTTTCGAGGATATTTTCAAAACTTTGCTTATCTCTATTCTGGCTCAGTTTAAAAACATGATCTATTGCGGTAACTTTTATTTCAAAAGCCACAATCGCTTTTGTTAGTCGCATCACATATTCTTCCGGCAATTCTTTGTAAAGGGATGGCGAAGATGGGTCATTTTCATAGAAACTTGTCAGCTCGTCCAGCATTTTCAGCAATTCATTATCCTCCAGAAAAGAAAGTTCGCCTTTGGCATGAACAGCCATATAGTTCCAGGTAGAAGCCTGTTGTTTGTTTGCATACCAACTGGCACTTACATAGGTATGCGGCCCTGTAAAAACTGCCAGTACCTGCTGGTTATCCATAAAAGCTTTATGGTGGTCGTTACCCTTCATAATATGTCCACGCAGGTATAAATGGCCCTCTTTCTCAACAAATAAAAAAGGTATCTGCGTAGCAACGGGTTTCTGTTCTGCATCAACACCGATGAGCATGGCGAATGGGTGCTCTTTTATAAACGCAAGCACTTTATCGCCGTCTTTTTCTTTATAGTATGGTAAGTTATACATGACCCAAAGGTAATAAAAGAAGAAGCGCTAACCCCACTGCAGAATGATGAATGAACTTTTATTAATGCAGGCTATTGGTCTCTACCAGCAAATAAACAGGCTTCATTACCGCCGGTTATTGCGGAAGTATTACCAATATTGGCGTTATTTTTTAAACATTGGGGAAATAAATATCAAATGTTGCGCCCTTATTCAATTCACCAGTGGCGATGATAATGCCATTGTGGTTCTCAACTATTTTTTTAACAATGGCAAGGCCGATACCTGTTCCGGCATATATTTCTTTACCATGGAGTTTTTGAAACACTTCAAATATGCGTTCGCTGAAATAAGGTTCGAACCCAATACCATTGTCTTTGATGCTGATATGGCAATAGGTTTTGCCGGGCGACAGGCCTTCTATCTTCAGCTCATTCCCCCTTACAATACTGGTTTGTATGATTATATGTGATGGCACATCGGCACGAGAAAATTTGAGTGCATTACTTATCAGGTTATACAAGAGCTGCCGAAACTGAAAAGCGATTACGTTAGCCGAATGAGATCCGATAATTTCGATGGTCCCGCGTTTGTCCTCAATCGTGTCTTTTAGTTCAGCCACTATTTCTTCGATGATAAGGCCGAGTTTCGTTTTTTCAAATTTATGATCGGTGGTATTGATCCTGGAAAAAGCAAGCAGATCATCTATCAGTTGTTGCATACGCCCGGCAGCCAATTGCATTCGCTGAAAATGATACTTACCGTTATCTGACAGATTTTTCTCTTCACTTTCGAGTATGAGCGAGACGAAGGTTTGTATTTTCCGCAGTGGTTCCTGCAAATCGTGACTTGAAATATAAGTGAACGCCAGCAGTTCTTTATTAGCAATAATCAACTCGGCAGCCCGTTTTTCTTTTTCTTCATTTTGAAAAGCCAGCTCATTATTGGCAATGATTAATTCGGCTGCCCGCTTCTCTTTCTCTTCATTTTGAAAAGCAAGTTCTGTATTAGCAATGATTAATTCTGCTGCGCGTTTTTCCTTTTCCGTATTTTGAAAGGCGAGTTCTTTATTAGCAA
>JANXUL010000159.1 GCA_025356235.1 Bacteroidota bacterium | reverse complement strand
TGCCAATTGTTTCTTCATATCACCGTAGCGGATAATGCAATTCCCGGTACTGCTGGCATTAAAATCTTCTTCGAATTTTTGCACGGTATCCGGAGAACTTACCAGGCGCATTAGGGTGAATAAGTTTTCTATATAATCCGGCTTTGCCGAATTAGGCGCTGCAGGCCCCTGGTCGGTCTTGGCTTTCATAATCTTTTTACGGATACTATCATCTTCATCGGCCAGGTACAAGGTAGCCATCTGGTTTTCACTTTTGCTCATTTTGCCGATGCCATCCAGGCTCATGATTTTTACCAGTTCACCGCCGTAATTAAAGGCATATGGCAGGGGCAGCACTTCGCCGTAGCGGTAATTAAACCGCTCCGCAAAGTTTCTGGCCATTTCCAGGTGTTGCTCCTGGTCTTTCCCCACGGGAACTTTTACTGCCCGGTGAATTAAAATATCCGCTGCTTGCAAAACAGGGTAGGTTAACAGCCCGGCATTTACATTTTCGGGCTGGAGGCGCACTTTTTCTTTAAAAGTTACCGTCTTTTCCAATTCCCCTTTATAGGCAAGCATATTCAGATACAGGTACAATTCGGCAATTTCGGGCACATCACTTTGTATATAAAGGGCTACTTTATCGGGGTCGAGTCCGCAGGCAATATTCTCTGCAATTACCCGGTGAACGCTGTTCTGTAATTCTTTGGTATCCGGATGGGTGGTGAGGCTATGCCAGTTGGCTACAAAAAAATAGCAGTTAAATGCATCCTGCATGCGCACATAATTACGCATGGCACCAAAATAATTACCCAGGTGAAGGAACCCTGTTGGGCGGATACCACTGAGAACAACCTCTTTTTCCATAAGTGGCGAAGATAATATTACTACATGGTCCATAGACCATAGTCCATGCCTTTTTTGTTTCCGGAAACGTATTCCTGCGGAATATTTATCAGTTGTTCGTATGGATTGGCGTGGAATATGAGTTTGTGTTGGGATATTTGAGGGTAGTCAAATACGAATTACGAATGATGGATTACGGATTAAAGGTGTTAAAATAATAAACCAAAATTCGTAATTCGTAATTCATAATCCGTAATTTCTAATTCAACAATCATAACCCTAATCAACCAACCCCACACCATACTATCCTCCCCAATCGAATACCTTAAAGGTGTTGGGCCATTGCGTGCTGATATGTTAAAGAAAGAACTGGGTATGTTTACTTTTTTAGACCTGCTGGAGCATTATCCTAACAGGCATATTGATAAAACCAAAGTAAATAAGATCAGGGAAATTAATCCGCAAACAGAATTCATACAGGTAGTCGGCACTTTATTGCATTATGAAATCGTGGGCGCTGGAAGGGGTAAGCGTTTGGTGGCACAATTAAAAGACAGCACGGGTATTTTAGAACTGGCCTGGTTCCAGGGCATCAGTTGGGTAGTAAAGAACCTGCATGTAGGAAGCGATTACCTGGTGTTTGGGAAAACGGGTTTCTTTAATGGTAAACCGCAGATCGTTCATCCTGAAATAGAAGTATATATCCCGGCAAAGGCGGATGGAAAAGATTTTCTAGAACCTGTGTATCCCACTACCGAAAAACTAAAGGCACGCGGGTTTAATGGAAGGCAGATGGGAAAACTTACTTACACTTTATTCTCGCAGTTACAGCCAAAAGATATTATTGAAAATATCCCGCAGGGAATACTTGAACGGTTACAATTAATGGGCCGATATGAAGCCTATCGCAACATTCATTTCCCCGCATCGCCGGTACTATACGAGAAAGCCATGCACCGTTTGAAATTTGATGAATTATTTATTGCACAGGTAAGACTTAACCTCGTTCGTTTGGAGCGGCATAGAGTAAGCCGGGGAGCGGTTTTTGAAAAAGTAGGGGATTATTTTAATACGCTGTACTCCAAATACCTCCCTTTTGAGTTAACAGGTGCACAGAAAAGAGTGCTGAAAGAGATCAGGGCCGACACCGGCCGGGGCCACCAGATGAACCGTTTATTGCAGGGTGATGTAGGCAGCGGCAAAACCATTGTTGCGCTCCTGAGCATGTTGCTGGCTGCCGATAATGGTTACCAAAGTTGTTTTATGGCACCTACAGAAATACTGGCACAGCAACATTTTAACAGCCTGGGCAGGTTGTTGAAAGAAATGCCTGTAGAAATTGCTATACTCACCGGCAGTACCAAAGCAAAAGAACGCCGGAGGGTTTTACAGGGGTTGCTGGATGATACCATTCATTTTGTTGTGGGTACCCATGCAGTAATAGAGGATGTAGTGCAGTTTAAAAATCTTGGTTTGGTTATTGTAGATGAACAACACCGGTTTGGCGTGGCACAAAGGGCCAAATTATGGGGGAAGGCTACTATACCGCCACATGTGCTGGTGATGACTGCCACACCCATACCGAGAACTTTGGCCATGACAGCATACGGCGACCTTGATTATAGTGTGATGGATGAGCTGCCACCGGGCAGGCAACCCATTACTACCGTTCACCGTTATGAAACTGCAAGAGCAAATGTGATGGATTTTGTAAGAACAGAAATTGATAAGGGGCGGCAGGTATATTTTATCTACCCTTTGATTGAAGAAAGTGAAAAAATGAGTTATGAAGACCTGATGCAGGGCTATGAGCAGGTAAAGAGTTTTTTTCCTGAGCCAAAATTCCGCATCAGTATGGTGCATGGCAGGCAACCGGGAGAGCAGAAGGAAACCAATATGCAGCGTTTTGTAAGCGGCGATACGCAGATAATGGTAAGCACTACAGTAATTGAAGTAGGGGTTGATGTACCCAATGCCTCAGTAATGGTTATCGAAAGCGCAGAAAAATTTGGCCTTTCCCAGTTACACCAGCTTAGGGGACGAGTAGGAAGAGGTATTGAAAAAAGTTTTTGCATATTATTAACGGGGACCAAAGCAAGCAAAGAGGCGCGCGAACGTATCAAAGTAATGTGTGCTACCAATGATGGGTTTAGGATTGCAGAAAAGGACCTTGAAATACGTGGTCCTGGCGATATTGAAGGTACCAGGCAAAGCGGGGCATTGAACTTTAAGATTGCCAGTATTGTAAATGACAAGGTATTGTTAGAGTGTGCCAGGGAGGAAGCCGAAAAATTAGTTTCCGGAGATGCAGAACTTTCGATGACAAAGAATTTACCATTGAAAACATTTCTTCAGTCACAGAAAGGTAAAAACGGGTGGAGTAAGATATCGTGAGTGGTGAATCGTGAGTAAAACCAGCAATATCATGCTCTAT
>JANXUL010000093.1 GCA_025356235.1 Bacteroidota bacterium | reverse complement strand
TGCTTCCGGCAGTGGCCTGGATCCGGATGTTTCTCCAGAAGGGGCACTGGTTCAGGTAGCAAGGGTTGCGAAAGCCAGAAAACTGGATGAAGAAAAAATTAAAGCACTGGTTATACAACAAATTCAAAAACCATTATGGGGTTTATTTGGAACAGAAAAAGTAAATGTTTTACAATTAAACATTGAATTAAATAAACTTAAATGAAACAACAGATGAAAAAAATAATGATGGCAGGCATGATACTGATGACTGCCACAAATACAATGGCACAAACCGATTCTACAAAAAAATCAATTACTAATATTACGTATTCTCTCGATACCTATTACCGGTATGATTTTAACGACGCCCCTACTACAACCAATAATTTAACCAGCTTCAGCAATTCGAAAAATTCCTTTGAGCTGGGAATGGCTTCTATTAAAGCAGATCATTCATTCGGCAAAGTTTCTGCAACTGCTGACCTGGGTTTTGGAAAAAGAGCAAGGGATTTCTCTTACAATGATTCAGGCACCTTAACTGCTATCAAGCAGTTGTACATCATTTATGCCCCATCATCTATCATCAAATTCACGATAGGCAAATGGGCCACACATATTGGTTATGAATTGGTAGATGCCTATGCCAACAGGAATTACAGTATGAGTTATGGGTTTTCTTATGGCCCGTTCTTCCATACAGGTTTAAAAGCAGATATTTCATTAGGTGGCAAGAGCGCATTTATGATAGGTGTTGCCAATCCAACGGATTTTTCAACAACTACTTCGTCCACAAAAGTTATACTCGCACAGTTTAGTACCGGAACAAAAAACGATAAATTAAAAGCTTACCTAAATTTCCAGGGTGGAACCGGGTTTAGTCAATTTGACCTGGTAGTGAACGGTATTATCAACAGCCAATTTGCCATCAATTACGACGGAACCATTAAGACTGTAAAAACCGGAACAGTGCGTAATAGCTGGTGGAGCAATGCATTGTACTTTAATTATGACCCCACCCATAAATTTGGATTAACCCTTCGCGGCGAGTATTTTGCTGATGGTAAAAATGTAGCGGGTGTAGGGGCCAGCGTAGTGCAAACCACTTTGTCGGGCAATATTCATTTTGATAATCTTACCCTTATTCCTGAAATACGGGTGGATAATGCCAGCAATAATATCTTTTCCAAAAGCACAGGTACCAGAAGTAGAAATGATGCAAGTTTTATTATAGCAGCGGTTTATAAATTTTAAGGAGCAATTAAAATAAAAATGGATCACTGGCCCTCATGGGTTATTTACCCACAAAGGCCCAGAAACAATGAATGCAATGCCTGAAGAACTAAAAAATAATGCCGACCATTTTTTAAACCTTATCCGCAAGTCCAGGCGGGGTAAGTTTAAAATTTATATGGGTATGAGTGCCGGCGTAGGTAAAACCTACCGGATGCTGCAGGAGGCACATACTTTGTTGCGCAATGGTGTAGATATTAAAATAGGTTATATAGAAACCCATAACCGGGAAGAAACCCATAACCTGTTGGATGGTTTACCTGTTGTACCAAGAAGAAAGTTATTTTATAAAGGAAAAGAACTGGAAGAACTGGATGTACAGGCCATCATTAACCTTCACCCCGAAGTGGTGATCGTAGACGAACTGGCACATACCAATATAGAAGGTAGCCAAAACGAAAAACGATGGCAGGATGTAATGGATATACTCGATGCCGGCATTAACGTGATCAGTGCCGTAAACATCCAGCATATTGAAAGCCTGCATGGAGAAGTAAAATCCATTACGGGAATTGATGTAGCCGAAAGGATCCCTGATAGTGTTTTACAGCAGGCCGATGAAGTAGTAAATATTGACCTGACCGCAGATGAATTAATTATCCGCCTGAAAGAAGGCAGGATATACACACCGGATAAAATTGAGGTCTCTTTAAAAAATTTCTTTCAAAGCGAAAAAATATTACAGCTAAGGGAACTGGCACTGAAAGAGGTGGCCAGTCAGGTAGAACGCAAAATTGAAACGGAGTTGCCGCGCAATACCCATTTACGGCAGGAACGTTTCATGGCCTGTATCAGCAGTAATCATGAAATAGCCCGGAAAGTAATCCGAAAAACCGCAAGGCTGGCTTCTTATTATAATTCGAAATGGTATTTACTATATGTGCAAACACCTAAAGAAGAAGGCGATAAAATAGGATTGGCTGCCCAACGTCATTTAATTAATAACTTTAAAGTGGCAACAGAAATGGGTGCAGAGGTAATCAGGATGAAAAGCTCCAATATTGCCAAAGGTATTTTTGAAGCAACGGAAGACAAAAGCATTACCACTATCTGCATTGGCAAGCCACACCTGAACCTGTTTAATGTAATAATGAATACGGCTTCTTTCAATCAACTGTTAAACAAATTATCTGCAGCAGATATAGACATTGTAATATTCTCGTAACATGGTTATGAAATTAAAAACAAAACTGAGCATTGGGCTATCTTTCTTATTTGTCGTGATCTTCACTTTCGGCATACTCGCTATTTTTTATATTAATCGGCTGAGCAATGATTCGAAAATGGTTTTAAAAAATAACCATGAATCATTGGTGTATTCCAATAATATGTTAAAGGCATTGGAAGATATCCCGGTAAAAAAAACTGCGGTCACTATACTTGAAAATAATTTAGTAAATCAGGAAAAAAATATTACCGAACCTGGTGAACAGGAAGCTACACAGGAATTAAGAAAAAATTTTACAGAACTTTTGGCTAATCCAAATGATCCAACTAATTATATACAGATCCGGCAGTCTTTACAGGTAATCACCGACCTTAACCAACAGGCCATTCTGCGTAAAAATGAAGTGGCTAATAAAACGGCTGAAGATGCTACCCTTTGGCTAACTGTTATATTTGTAATTCTGAGCCTGATCACTTTTACTTTCGTAATCAATTTTCCGGAAGTGATTTCTACCCCTGTTCGGTTATTAAACGAAGGTATCCGCGCCATAGCCGATAAAAATTACAGCAAGCGCATTTACCTGAAACAGGAAGATGAGTTTGGCGAACTGGCCAATGCATTCAACACCATGGCTGAAAAACTGGATGAATATGAACACAGCAACCTGGCCCAGATAAAATTTGAAAAAAGTCGTATTGAAACTATCATTAACCAAATGAAAGACGGAATCATAGGTCTTGATAGCAAAAATAATATCCTGTTCCTCAATGAGGTTGCTCAAAGCCTGTTAGGATTAAAGGAATCAGACATTATGGGAAAGTATGCAGCTGATATCGCCCTAAAAAACGACCTGATGCGAAGCCTGTTACAGGATGAGGATAAAAAAGAATTAAAAATATACGCCGACAGTAAAGAAAGTTATTTCAATAAAGATGTATTGAATGTTACTGATACTGAAACAGTGATCGGGCAAGTAATTGTACTGCGAAACATAACCCCCTTTCATGAACTGAATGAGGCAAAAACACATTTTATTGCTACCGTATCTCATGAATTAAAAACACCGATCTCATCCATTAAAATGAGTGCGCAGTTATTAACGGATAACCGCGTGGGTAATTTAAATACGGAACAACAGGAACTTATTAAAAGCATAACAGATGATTCTGACAGATTATTAAAAATTACCGGTGAGTTATTGAATATGTCGCAGGTAGAAACTGGTAACATACAATTAAAGCTACAGGCCACAGACCCGTTACAGATCATAAACCAGGCAATTCAGGCCGTTCAGTTTCAAGCCCAACAAAAAAAGATCACACTGCATAAAAATATAAACGAAAATTTGCCTGCAGTTCTGGCTGATACTGAAAAAACCTCCTGGGTATTGATTAATTTTTTAACCAATGCCATTAAATATTCTGCGGAAGAAACCAGTATTGATATTGCCGCTTATATACAGGATAATCATGTAATTTTTACTGTAACAGATGAAGGGAGCGGTATTGATGAAAAATACCTGCCTAAAATATTCGACCGTTATTTTAAAGTTCCGGGAACACAGGAAAGAACTGGTACCGGTTTAGGTCTCTCTATTTCGAAAGAATTTATTGAAGCCCAGAACGGTCATATAGGGGCCGTTAGTATACCCGGACAGGGAAGCCGTTTTTCCTTCTCGCTCCAGTTTGCGTAGGTTCAGATTGGCATCTGTTAGCGATGATGTGCATCCGTTACCCGTTTCAAAGGAAGGTAAACTTTTGGGTTGATAACCAATGGCACATGTTCGATTACTGTAGCTGCACTATCCAGTCCAAAGGCTTTCTGATCTGATTGCGAGAAATTTTTGATACTGAAATAAGAATCCATAATGAACCCTTCTTTAAGAGAGAATTCATTTTCTACTGACAGGAAAGTTTCAATAATTACGTAAGTAATATCTGCATGAAAGGTTTTCCGGTCGAGGCTCTCATATTTATTTTCAATACGGATCTGGCTTTGTGTATACATTTCCTGCATCACCATTTTAAACAACAGATTGATCCTGGGTTGTACCCGAAAACCAAGTTTAAAATCTACCCGTATTATTTTTCCTTCAACAATTTCTTTGGTACTGTATTCCATGGTGTAGGGAGCATCCGCACGGTCAATATGCACAAACCAATATACTTCTGCCCGTTTGGGTTTACGGTGCAGAATAGAATGCATGATTCTTTTTTCTATTTCGCCATCAAAATCTGCTTTTGTTAAATATACCAGGTGTGTTGCATATTTAGGGAAATCCTTATCACTGCTTAATCCTAATAACCTCGGTACATAATCTGCAACCCTTACAAATTGCAGGTACCGGTTCGTAATCTTACGTGCCCTGAACCAAACTACCATGATAAAGATGAGCCCCAACTCAAAAAACAGGAACATCCAGCGTTGTTTGATCTTTGCCACATTCGCAATAAAAAAGGCAACTTCTACTGTAATAAATACAATCATGATGAGTGTTACAATACTGAGTTTCCATTTCTTAACCCGAAGCATATAAACAGACATTAACATGGTAGTCATCAACATCGCAATCACAATTGAAAAACCATAAGCAGCTTCCATATGGCCGCTTTCGCGGAAGTACAACATCATTCCCACACAACCGATCCATAATATCCAGTTAAGGCTGGGAATATAAATCTGGCCTTTTACATCTGTTGGAAACTTAATCGTTACCCTTGGCCAGAAGTTCATACTGATGGCTTCACTGATGAGTGTAAAAGAACCGCTGATTAGTGCCTGGCTTGCAATAATGGTAGCCAGTGTGGCAATTATAATACCCGCAAGTAAAAACCAGTGCGGCATCAATTCGTAAAAAGGGTTTAATCCATTTAATGTATTGCTGTGGTGCGAAAGTAACCATGCGCCCTGCCCCATATAATTTATGATCAGGGCTGTTTTTACAAAACCCCAACTCACCTGTATATTTTTTCTGCCGCAATGGCCCAGATCACTATATAATGCCTCGGCACCTGTAGTACAGAGGAATACTGCACCTAATAACCAAAACCCTTTCGGGTAATTAACTAGTAGGTCAAAAGCATAATAAGGGTTCACAGCTTTGAGAATAGCCGGTAAGTGTATGATCTGTACGCCCCCCAGTACCATGATCATCGTAAACCATACTAACATGATGGGACCAAAAGCGAAACCAACTATTTTGGTACCAAATCGCTGGAAGAAAAACAGCAGTGAAATAATGGCAATTACAATACCCACCGTAAGGGTGTTACCCGGAACGATCGTTGTTTCCATTCCTTTTAAGCCACCCAATCCCTCAATAGCCGATGCCACAGAAATAGGGGGTGTAATAATACCATCTGCCAATAAGGTAGCAGCACCTATTATTGCCGGAACATATAGCCACTTGGCATACCTGCGAACAAGTGCATACAGAGAAAAAATACCGCCTTCACCCTTGTTATCGGCTTTGAGGGTAAGGAATACATACTTGAAGGTGGTCTGTAAAGTTAGTGTCCATACTACGCAGGAAATCCCGCCATATACCAATTGATCAGTAATGATCCTTTCGCCAATGATTGACCGGAACACGTATAATGGCGAAGTGCCAATATCGCCATAAATGATTCCCAATGTTACCAATAAACCTGCTACGCTGATCTTATTTAACTGGTTATGCCCAGACTGGTTTGGCGACATGTTACTTGCGGATTTTTTCTAGCGTTTTCGGGAAATAAATTAGGCATAAAACCATTATACAGGCAGGCAATCGAATAGATAATAAAGGTAAAGATAGTATTACCTATGCACATAAAATTAGGTATTATAAAGCCTAATTTAATAACTAACAGAAGTTGGGTAATATATGCTTCAGAATATTTTAAGCCATAGTAGCCCATTTTCCAAAACGCTTTTCTACTGCAGCAAACCGGTAATTGAAAATATGTGCCAATTGTTTTTTCACCATTATGCTATTGGCAATATCTCCCAAAAACCAAAGAGGTAGTTTATAATGTATAATATCCGTCATTTCAACCCCACCCGCCACTTCTTTGAAATGGTGCTGATGATGCCATAAACGATAGGGGCCAAAACGTTGCTCATCAATAAAATACTGTTTATCCTGCACATGCGTGATCTCCGTCATCCAATACAATGGGATACCGAGAACAGGCTTCACCGTATATTCAATTACCTGCCCTGCATACATATTATCGCCATGATGTTGGGAAATGATCTGGAAGCCCAGATTGGAAGGTGTAATGTCTTTTAAATTATCGGGCTTGCTAAAAAAATCCCAGGCCTGTTCTAAAGTGATCGGTATTTTCTGAATGGTTTTGAGGGAGTATATTTTAGACATGGAGGTATATATTTTACATACAACAATAATACATCCGGAAAGTTCAACTCTCCCGGCTATACTTCGCGGGCCGACCCTCTTTACGCAGCAGAGAGGGAGAAAGCCTATCGGAAATTCCCCATGCTTTCTCCTTCGCACCCCCTCTTTGCATAGCAGAGAGGGATGACGATAGCAGCGATGAGTATAATTACAATTATCTTTACTCCATGCACCAAAAAGACCAGTTCGAAAAAATATATACCGCCCTCAACGAACAGCAAAAACGTGCTGTAGATACGATTGAAGGACCGGTTATGGTGATTGCCGGCCCCGGCACCGGTAAAACGCAAATTCTTGGTGCACGGATCGGAAAAATTTTATTAGATACGGATACACAGCCTGAAAATATTCTTTGTCTTACTTACACAGATGCAGGTGCGGTTGCCATGCGTAAACGACTGCTTGGTTTTATTGGTCCCGATGCCTATAAAGTGAACATCTACACTTTTCATGCTTTTTGTAATGATATTATCCAGGAAAATTTATCGCTGTTTGAAAAAACAGTATTAGATCCTATTTCGGACCTGGAGAAAATTGATTTGTTTAAAGAATTGATTGACAAATTTCCCAAAAATCACCCGTTAAAAAGGTACCGTGGTGATGTGTACTTTGAAATTAAAAACCTTCAACAACTATTCAGCTCCATGAAACGGGAAGGATGGACACCGGTATTCATCAATGAAAAGATTGATGAATACATGGCTGATATACCTAACCGGGAAGAGTTTGTTTATAAGCGGACCTATAAACAATTTAAAGCCGGCGATCGCAAAGAAAACAAGATTGAGGAAGCCAAAGAAAAAATGGAAAAACTGCGTGCGGCAGTAAATGAGTTCGAGCGTTTTCAAAAACTCATGCGTAACCGAAACCGCTACGATTTTGATGATATGATCAATTGGGTGATCAAAGCTTTTGAAGAAAATAAAATATTGCTCTCCCGCTACCAGGAACAATTTTTATACATTCTGGTTGATGAATACCAGGATACCAGTGGTACGCAAAACCGGCTGGTAGAATTACTCATCAGCTACTGGGAACAACCCAATGTGTTTGTAGTAGGTGATGATGACCAGAGTATTTACCGCTTTCAAGGAGCCAGTGTAGAGAATATGCTGGGCTTTGCCACGAATTATCAAAAAGAACTGCTAACGATTGTACTTACCGATAACTACCGCTCCACCCAACCCATACTCGATATTTCGAAAACACTGATAGACAGAAATGAAGAACGCCTGATTAACCAAGTAGAGGGCTTAACCAAAACATTATCATCTGCTAATACTGTATTAAACCAGTTAACGCATAAACCCCTTTTGAAAGAATACGAAACTCAGCGGCAGGAAATGATTCATATAACACTGGAAGTAGAAAAACTTTTACAACAGGGAACAGTGCCCGGATTGATTGGCATTATCTATAAAGAGAATAAATATGGTGAAGAACTCTCTCAATATTTTGCACAAAGAAATATCCCGGTATTCAGTAAACGAAACCTGAATATTTTAGAGATTCCTTTGGCCAAAAAACTCATCTTATTATTGGAATACCTTGCCGCAGAACATGATATTCCTTATGGTGGTGATGAGATGTTGTTTGAGATACTTCATTTCGATTGGTTCAATATCCCTCCAATTGAGATTGCCAAACTAACCACTGCCGTTGCCGACAGAAGGTTTGGAGAGAATAAAACATCGCTCCGGAAACTGTTAAGCGAAAAAGCAAATGCACCTGCTGCAGACCTCTTTAGCCAGGTTGCACCCGCGGGCATGAAAGAAGCGGCAACTGCCATTGAAAAACTAGTCGCAGATGCCGTCAATGTTACATTAGTGAACCTGTTTGAAAACTGTATCAGGCAAGCGGGTGTGCTCACGTGGATCATGCAAAGCCCCGATAAACACCAGCATTTGCAGGTGATCACCAGCCTGTTTGATTTTGTAAAGGAAGAAGCGAGAAGAAACCCGGCATTATCATTAGACCAATTGGTCAATATTTTTATGTTAATGGAAAAAGAAGGCCTGGGCTTGCCATTAGTTCAGGTTAGCGGAAGCGATAAAGGGATAAATCTGTTAACAGTACATGGCTCTAAAGGCCTGGAATTTGAACATGTATTTTTAGTTGGTTGTAATGCCACCAATTGGGAAAAGAAAAAGAAACCGGGTGGCGGCTATAGCTTTCCCGATACGATGTTCGCTACCCAGCCTAAACAAAAGGATGAAGAAGAATTACGCCGCCTATTTTATGTGGCACTCACCAGGGCAAAACAATATTTACATATTTCTTACAGCTGCTTTAAAAATGATGGCAAACAGTTAGAGCCTTCTATGTTCATTGCCGAGATACAGGATACACATACATTACCCGTTGAAAAAATAATCATCGACACAGAAGTGATTAGTGAGTTTGCGATGATACAATTCATATCTGTACAGGCACCCGAAATTGAAAAAGTGGAAGCCGATTTCATTACACAGATACTAGATAAGTTTGTAATGAACGTAACCGCATTGAATAATTACCTTAAATGTCCCCTGCAATTTTATTTTCAAAACCTGGTACGTGTTCCTTCAGGCAAATCTGAAGCCACCGAATTTGGTTCTGCCGTACACCATGCTCTGCAAAAATTATTTGAGAAAATGCAGGCAACTGAATATTTCCCGCCAAAAAAAGAATTCGTTATAGATTTTGAATGGTATATGAACCGCCACCGCGAAAGTTTTACCAAAGAACAGTTTGCGCGAAGAATTGAATATGGACAGGAAGTGTTAAGTAACTACTACGATCAATACATTGCTTCCTGGAATAAGATCGTGGCGGTTGAAAGAACCATTCGAAACGTAGTTGTTCAGGATGTACCATTAAAAGGCAAGTTGGATAAACTAGAATTTGATGGCAAAGCAGTAAATGTAGTAGACTATAAAACCGGGGATATTGACAAAGCGAAGGACAAATTAAAATCACCTCACGAAAAAGATCCCAATGGCGGCGATTACTGGCGGCAGGCAGTTTTCTATAAAATATTGGTAGATCATTACGAGCAGAAAAATTGGAAAGTGGTAAGTACAGAGTTTGATTTTATTGAACCCGATAAGAAAAAACAATACCGAAAAGAAAAAATTGTAATTACTCCCGAAGATATTACTACAGTAACCCAACAGGTAAAAACAGTATGGAAAAAAATACAGGACCGTGATTTTTACAGCGGCTGCGGCAAGCCTGATTGTCATTGGTGTAATTTTGTAAAAACCAATAATATGACTGTCGCATTACATGATCTTACGGAAGACGGGATTGCCGAGTAAATGCGTCAATTTTCATTTCTTTCGAAACAACGCCATCAAATTATTCGCTTTCCCTTCACAATCCTTTTTGCTATTAAGTAGTGTGGAGTTCTATATTTGTGGTTACATGAACCGTTCATTTACACAGATTATATTATTGGGATGCATAATTATAAAACTCGCGGCATTATCTTCCTGTGCCAATATCATTCCCCCCGGTGGCGGACCAAGAGATAGTTTGCCACCCCGGTTGATAAGCGCTTTTCCGAAAGATTCTGCCATTAATGTAACCGCCAAAAATATCACACTTACGTTCGATGAATATGTAACCCTGCAAGGTGTTCAGGAAAACCTGATCGTTTCCCCAACTTTGAAAAATATCCCGTTGGTAGATTATAAACTGAGAAATGTAACCATTAAAATAAAAGATTCTTTAGAACCCAACACCACCTATTCACTCGATTTTGGCGAGTCGGTAAGAGATGTAAACGAAGGAAATATCGCCAGGGGAATAACCTATGTTTTTTCAACGGGCAACACCATTGACTATAATACCTATTCCGGCAAAGTGTTGCTAGCAGAGAGTGGCAAAACAGACAGCAGCCTTATTGTTGTATTATACAAAAACCTTTCGGATACAGCCATTGCTAAATTGAGCCCGCGTTACTATACCCGAATTAACGGAAAAGGCGAATTCATGTTTCACAACTTACCTGCAGGTAATTTTGCCGCTTATGTAGTACCGGGTATTAATAATTATAGAAGGAGATACGATGATAGTACCCAATTATTCGCTTTTAGAAATGGCCCCATAACCATTCATACCAATACCCCGCGTGATACATTCTTTGCTTACCAGGAATTTAAACGCGTAGAAAAATCTGTAAATAATTCTTCCGTTAAATTATTGCCAGGCAAGGAGGATAAACGCTTACGATACTCCATAGAATTGGATAATGGCCAGCAGGATATTCTGAATAACCTTAGTTTAACCTTTACCCGAAAGCTTGCAGGTTTTGACAGTACCGGGTTTACATTATACGATACGGGCTACCATAAACTTTCCGGCTATTCTTTTTCACTCGATACCAGTAAAACGAAAGTGATGCTGAAATATAAATGGAAAGAAGCAACACCTTTCCGGCTATTGATTGCGAAAGATGCCGTATCAGATTCTGCAGGCATTACATTAGCCAAAGCAGACACACTTCGTTTCTTTACAAAAAAAGAGTCTGATTACGGGAGCCTCCGTCTTCGTTTTACTAACCTGGACCTATCTAAAAATCCGGTATTACAATTCGTTCAAAATGATAAGCTCGTAGAATCCGTTCCCATTACAGACCTTCTTTTTACAAGAAAGCTTTTCCGTTCGGGGGCCTACGAGCTAAGAATATTATTTGACACAAACAAAAACGGCACCTGGGATGCGGGCCAGTTCTTTGGCACCAAACGCCAACCCGAAATTGTACAACTCATCCCTAAACAACTCAATATCAAGCCTAACTGGGATAATGAGGTGACGATATCTTTGTAGACGGATAGGTTGTCATTAGACGATTGTCCATGAGCTATTGACAACATAATCTTAACTTTACACCCGCAACCGGTAACCAAACATGCAACTTCCCTCATCACTTCTCCAAAATGCTGTAGCCGAATTTTCCAAACTACCAGGTATTGGAAAAAAAACGGCTTTGCGCCTGGTATTGCATTTATTAAAGCAGGATGTGAACGACGTACAGCATTTTGGTGAAACCATTGCGCGGATGCGCAGGGATATTAAATTCTGCCAGCGTTGTTATAATGTGAGTGATGGCGATATCTGTTCTATCTGCTCCAATTCCATGCGCAACCAGCGAATGATCTGCGTAGTTGAAAATATACGCGATGTGATAGCCATTGAAAGTACCCAGCAGCTCAATGGAACCTACCATGTATTGGGTGGCATCATTTCACCCCTGGATGGTATTGGTCCCGACCAACTGGCTATCGAGTCACTGGTTATGCGTATTAGTAAAGAAGAAACGGAAGAATTGCTTTTTGCACTTAGTCCTAATATACAGGGCGATACCACTATTTATTATATACAAAAGAAGATTGCCCATCTTTCTTGCCGTATCACTACCATTGCCCGCGGCATTGCATTTGGTGGCGAGTTGGAATACGCAGACGAGATGACCCTTGCCCGCAGTATCGCCAATCGTCTGCCCGTTCAGCAATATGTGAAATAAGTACGTTGTTCGGCTCTGCCGAGTAACCACTGTCCACCAGCCTCGGGCTGGCCGCCCAAAGAAGTAATTTTTATCATCAGGCAACCATTATTTCCTACTCCCGTACCCATTGTATCAGTAACATTGAATATTTTGCAGCTTTAACTGCAAATGATGATTTTATGAAAAAATGGATCAAAATCGCACTTATTGTTGGTGCAATAGTTCTTATAGCAGGAAGCATTACTGTTTTTTGGTTATTTAACAAGCCACATCGCGATGTAACAAAAGAGCAGGGTGTGCAACTGTCGGCACAGAAGTTGTATGATGCTTTCCGTACAAATGAAGCTCAGGCAAATAAACAATACCTGGACAAAGCCATTGAAATGACGGGGGAAGTAGCTGAAGTAATTACCAACCAGGATGGCAATATCGTGGTAAATTTTAAAACTAATGATCCGTTGTTTGTGATCAATTGTACTTTTAAAACTAACCCCGGCCAATTGAAACCAGGACAACTGATCACTTTTAAGGGTATTTGTACAGGCTATATTCCCGATGCAAATGTGGTTATTAATGAAGGCGTACTTGTAAAGTAAAAATAAAATGAACACGATGAAATTATTCTTATCCCTTATTATATCTGTTGTGTTTTTTGTAAACAATACCGATGCACAAAAGATATTTGCCACCCGTAACGGCAAGGTCAATTTTTCAGCACCTTCCGATGAAGATGTAAAAGCAGTGAACAATGAAGTAACCAGCCGCCTGGCAGATAATGGCCAGATGACTTTTAGTTTATTAATGAAAGGGTTCAAATTCAAATATGCCGAAATGCAGGAACATTTTAACGACCAGTACCTTGAAAGCAGTAAATTTCCGAGGGCCGATTTTAAAGGAACCATTGTGAATTTGAAAGAGGTAAATTTCAGTAAAGATGGTTCCTATAAAGTATCTGTAAAAGGTGACCTGACTATGCACGGTGTTACTAAAAACATAACTGCCAACGGAACGCTGGACATAAAAGCAGGAAAACCGGTTACAGCTTGTCAGTTTACCGTATTGATGAAAGATTTTAAAGTAGATGCATCCAGCGTAACCGATAAAGTAAGCGTGGATATCAGCTGTCAATACCAATAATCATTTCTCATATTAAAAATCAATGTTATGATGATCTTTTCAAAAAGGTTACTGGCTATGCTATGCCTTTCCATTATCGGCCTTCAAAGTTATTCGCAACAGGTTGACCTGTTTAAAATGCAGGATAGTACGAATGCTGCCGAAAATAAAAATGGCCGTGAGCCAGTTGTCAATACATTTTACTCAACCCGTCTGGTTAACAGCCATACAGTTGAGATAACCGGTGCAGGTAGTATGGACTTTAGGATCAACCATCGTTTTGCACCCCTGAACCTGGGCTTTTATGATATGTTCGGACTTGATTTCGCCTCTATGCGGCTGGGTTTTGATTTTGGCATCGCGAAAAACTTAATGGTTGGCATCGGCCGGACCACTTTCAATAAAGAATACGATGGATTTATCAAATACCGGTTATTGCACCAGAGTAACGGTTCAGGCGGTACGCCATTATCCATTGCTTTATTAGGTTCCTTGGCTTATAAGAATATTGACATGGACCCTTCACTCAAGGTAACCGGTTCAGACCGTACATATCTTACCGCCCAGTTATTGATCGCCCGTAAACTGAATGAACATACATCGGTGCAGCTATCGCCTACCTATATCCATTATAACAGGATCATTAATTTCACGGGAGGCAGTACCAACCTTTTCTCACTGGGTTTCCTGGCCAGGCAGAAAATAAGTAAGCGGATAAGTATTAATGCGGAATATTTTTACCAGGCTACACGTTTTAACGGCACTTATGACCCATTATCTATCGGTGTGGATATCAATACAGGTGGCCACGTGTTTCAACTGCATTTTACCAATTCTACCGGCATGAACGAGCATTCTTTCATCCATGAAACTACCGGTTCATGGGGCAATGGCGATGTCCGCTGGGGCTTTAATATCTCCCGCATATTTAATATAGGAAGAAGAAAATAAGCATTCACATGAATATTAAACAAGGAGAGTTGAATGTTGAAGCGGTAATTCAATCAACATTCAACATTCCTTGTTCAATATTCGATATTCCCTCCCTCCCCGCTTATATTTTGTTATAAGTGTGCAGCCCTTTATCTTTGCAGTACTCTTACAGGCGGATTTGTTTATTGTTCGGCCTGAACTCCTGCTAAAAGCAGGACAAATCGAACTAATAAACGTTTAAAGTGCCCTTCTCAACACTCCTAAGCGTTTACAGTTCGTTATTATTAACCGGATCCCGATCCAGAAATAGCATAACTGTATGGATATCAGAAAAGAACTCGAAAAAAGGATATTAGTGATAGATGGTGCCATGGGTACCATGATACAGCGCCATCAACTAACAGAAGAAGACTATCGTGGCGAGCGTTTTAAAGATTGGCATTCCGATGTAAAAGGCAATAATGATCTCCTTTGTATTACCCAGCCGGAGATTATCAAAGGCATACACAAACAATACCTGGCCGCTGGTGCAGATATTATTGAAACCAACACTTTCAGCAGCACAGTTATAGCCATGGCCGATTACGACATGCAGGCATTGGCCTATGAATTAAATGTAGCAGCCGCCAAATGCGCTAAAGATGCCGTACATGAATTCATGAATGAGCACCCGGGCTCAACAGCCAAATTTGTAGCCGGTGCGATTGGCCCTTTAAACAAAACACTCAGTTTATCGCCCGATGTAAATAATCCCGGTTTCCGCGCCGTTACTTTCGATGAAGTAGTTGCCGCTTATTATGAACAGATCAGGGGCCTGGTAGATGGTGGCGTAGATCTGCTGCTTATTGAAACCATTTTTGATACATTAAATGCCAAAGGCGCCATTTTCGCAGCTAAAAAATATTTCAGGGACCAGAAAAAAACCGAATTGCCGATTATGATCAGTGGTACCATAACAGACGCTTCAGGCAGGACATTGAGCGGGCAAACATTAGAAGCTTTCTATACATCAGTCATGCACGCTAACCCATTAAGTGTTGGATTGAATTGTGCATTGGGCGCAGCAGAAATGAGGAGCCATATAGAAGAGCTTTCACAAATCGCCTCCTGCTATACCTCGGCTTACCCAAATGCCGGTTTACCAAATGCCATGGGTGAGTATGATGAACAACCCCATGAAACAGCCCATTTTATTGAAGAATGGGCCAACCAGGGCTTTGTAAATATTGTAGGCGGATGCTGCGGCACCACACCCGACCATATTAAACATATTGCCGATAATGTGAGAAAAATCACACCCAGGCCATTACCTGTTTTAGAAAGCGAATTAGTTTAAATCTTTGCGAATCATTGCGCTTTTGCGACTTAGCGGTTAAATAAAAAATTATGCGTTCAACAATCAATATCAAACCTTACTTACGCTTATCGGGCCTCGAGCCATTGGTTGTGCGTCCTGAAACAAATTTTGTAAATGTGGGCGAGCGAACCAATGTAACCGGTTCAAAAAAATTCGCCAGGCTTATCAGGGATAACCAATATGAAGAAGCTTTATCCGTAGCCCGCCAACAGGTTGAAAGTGGTGCGCAGGTATTGGATGTGAACATGGATGATGCAATGCTGGAGGGAGTAACTGCCATGACAACCTTCATGAACCTTATCCAGAGTGAACCGGATATTGCCCGTATCCCAATCATGATTGACAGTTCTAAATTCGAAATTATAGAAGCCGGCTTGAAATGTGTTCAGGGCCGGTGTATCGTGAACTCCATTTCCATGAAGGAAGGGGAAGACAAGTTTATTGAACAGGCTTTTACCTGTAAAGCATTTGGCGCTGCCGTTATTGTAATGGCATTTGATGAAGTGGGACAGGCAGATACCAAACAACGCAAAGTAGAAATCTGTCAACGGGCTTATAAAATATTAACCGAAAAAGTAGGGTTTGACCCACAGGATATTATTTTCGACCCGAACATCTTTGCTATTGCAACGGGTATAGAAGAACACAATAACTATGCGGTTGATTTTATAGAAGCCACAAAAGAGATCAAACGGTTGATGCCCTTAACAAAAGTGAGCGGGGGCGTATCGAACGTATCTTTCTCTTTCCGGGGCAACGATCATGTGCGCGAAGCGATTCATGCTGTTTTCCTGTACTACGCTATTAAGGCCGGTATGGATATGGGTATCGTAAACGCCGGTCAGCTGGTAGTTTATGATGAAATAGAACCAACCCTCCGCCAGCTTTGCGAAGATGTGATACTTAATCGCAACAATGATAATAATGAGGCAACCGAAAAACTCATCATCCATGCCGAAACGGTCAAAGCAAAAGGCAAAGTAGAAGTAAGGGATGAAGCATGGCGGAATGACACCGTAGAGAAAAGGCTCTCTCATTCCCTTGTAAATGGCATTACAGACTATATTGATGTTGATACAGAAGAAGCCAGGCTAAAATATGCCACCCCGTTAGAAGTAATAGAAGGGCCGTTAATGGATGGTATGGGTATTGTTGGCGACCTTTTTGGTGCCGGCAAAATGTTCCTGCCGCAGGTGGTAAAAAGTGCAAGGGTAATGAAGAAAAGCGTGGCCATCCTCACCCCTTATATAGAAGCTGAAAAAGAACTGAGAAAACAGGCGCATCTTGCTGCGGGCACGACCAATAGTGAAGCAGCCGGTGCTGCCAAAATATTATTAGCAACCGTAAAAGGCGATGTACATGATATTGGAAAAAATATCGTTGGCGTGGTTTTAGGTTGCAATGGCTATGATATTGTTGACCTTGGCGTAATGGTGCCCGCTGATAAAATTCTGGAGACAGCCCAAAAAGAAAATGCAGACATAATTGGATTAAGCGGCTTAATCACGCCGTCATTAGATGAGATGGTACATATCGCCAAAGAAATGAAACGGCGTGGTATGACACAGCCCTTGCTAATTGGAGGTGCAACAACTTCACGCATACATACTGCAGTAAAAATTGCGCCCCAATACGATTTGGGCGTGGTGCATGTATTAGATGCCTCTCGAAGTGTAACCGTTGCCGGTTCCCTGTTAAACAGGGAACAGAAACCTGAATTTTTAAGTGGTATTAAAGAAGACTATATAAAACTGAAACATGGTTTTGATAATAAAAAAACTGTCAAAACGTATCTTTCTTATAAAGACGCCTTACAAAATAAAGTAAAGGTTGACTGGAATAATCACACCACAGCAACACCCTCTTTTACGGGTACAAAAGTTTTTGAGGATTTCGATTTAAACATCCTGCGGCCCTATATTGATTGGAAACCTTTTTTTATTACCTGGGAAATGCATGGCAACTTTCCCGAAATATTAACCGATGCTGTCGTTGGTAAAGAAGCTACTAAATTATACAATGATGCCAATGCCTTGTTAGATAAACTTATTGCAGAAAAATGGTTAACCGCCAAAGGCATCATCGGTTTTTGGGAGGCCAGCAGCGAAGGGGATGATGTGGAAGTAACAACAGGAAAAGAGTATGTACAGCTTTCTTTCCTGAGGCAGCAAATAAAGAAAGCAGCTGACCAGCCTAATTTATCACTCGCCGATTTTATTGCGCCAAAGGCCAGCGGTAAAAAAGATTTCATCGGTGCATTTGCTGTTACACTTCACGGCATCGAGGAGCACTTGAAAAGGTTCGAAACCAATCTCGA
Source organism: Bacteroidota bacterium (assembly GCA_025356235.1). Lineage (GTDB taxonomy): Bacteria > Bacteroidota > Bacteroidia > Chitinophagales > Chitinophagaceae > Sediminibacterium. The sequence continues at coordinate 1,392 of JANXUL010000093.1, read as the reverse complement.
TGATTACAATAAAATTATGCTGCAGGCATTAGCCGACAGGTTTGCCGAGGCCTTTGCCGAAGCACTTCACCTGCGAACAAGAAAAGATTTCTGGGGATATGATAAGGATGAAAAACTAAGCAATGAAGAGCTCATCAAAGAACAATATACCGGTATCCGGCCGGCGCCGGGTTATCCCGCCTGCCCGGACCATACAGAAAAATATAAATTATTCGACCTCCTCAACGCAACAGATACCATTGGCGTACAGCTTACCGAAAGCCTTGCCATGTACCCGGCATCTTCAGTTTGTGGCTGGTATTTTTCAAATCCGAAAAGCCAGTATTTTGGTATAGGTAAGATCCAGCGCGATCAATTAGAAAATTATGCCAGGAGAAAGAATATGCCGCTGGATGTTGCAGAAAAATGGTTGAGCCCTGTTTTAGAATAAATAAAAAAGAGATACATGAAATCGTGGTATTTATTAATCGTGTTGTTGCTGATCATTCCCGTAACCACAAACGCCCAAAAAAAATCAAAAGAACGAAAAGGTGAATTTTATTTTTCCTGGGGATATAACAAGGAATGGTACACCCGCTCTGATGTAAAAGTAAACCAGCCTTCCCTCAATAATAATTATACACTCAAAAGCGTCCACTCACACGACCACCCGGGTTGGGACGAGGGTTTGTTCAGTATCCCCATCAGTATCCCACAATACAATTACCGCCTGGGTTATTTCTTCAATAAGAAAAAAGGATTGGCTTTCGAGATCAACTTCGATCATACAAAACACATCGTACAAGATAACCAGCAGGTAAAAATTACAGGCACGTTAAATGGCAGGCAGGTAGACTCTTCTGTAAGTTTTTCAGAAGGAAATGGCTTTTATTATTACCTCAACAATGGTGCTAATTTTCTTTTATTCAATATCGTTAAACGCTGGCATTGGCATGAAAGTAAAAATGGCCGGTTTACCGTTGATGCATTAGGTAAAGCAGGCATCGGCCCATTAATACCGCACGTTCAAAATAGTTTTTTTGGCCAGGCAAACGACCCCGGTTTTCAGTTAGGCGGATGGAATATGGGCGTAGAGGGTGCGGTTCGCGCAACCTTCTTTAAAAATGTTTTCCTAGAGTTTTCCAATAAACTCGATTATGCGCGTTACTCAAATTTAAAAACCTACCAGGGTACAGCCAAACAGGCTTTTGGCACCTATGAATTGGTATTGAGTCTCGGGTTTACAGTGCCTGCCGGAAGGAAAATTGTACAGTAGTGAGTTGTGAATGGTGAGTAAAGGAAACCCTTTCTAAAACAACATTACTAATTACTCACAACTCACCATTCACAGCTCACTACTCACCCATCACCTCTTCTCCAGCAACCACCATAATTTTTTACGCGTTTTCACTT